>JAKVBR010000019.1:11854-14862 GCA_022447165.1 Phycisphaerales bacterium
GGGCATACTGTTTAAGGAAGTTGTAAGTAAGCGTTGGGAAATTGAACCAACTTTTAAGAATATGGAATACAGCTGGGAAAACAAGTGACGCCATTTTTAAAGTCGAGGGCTTGTTTGATTCCATGTCGTCAGTGCCAACTTGTTGCGACGCTTCAGTGATTTGCTCAAGCATTTCGTTAAGAGTGTTAGGGACGGGATTCTTTCGCATTATCTCTTTAATGTACTTTGATCTCCAACTCCACGGCGCTACACCATCAAGGACGGCATGCCCATGCATGATGAGCACGCGCTTTTCAAATTCGTAAACATGATGGATTTTGCTTACATCGGGATCGTGGTTTCCTGTAACAAGTACAACATCAATGCCCGATTGAGTTGCAAGCGAAATCAATTCTTCAGTCAAGGTTATTGATGAAGCAGACATGCGCTTAGAAAGAGTTTCTGCTGTGTCACCATTTAAAATAATCCTGTCTATACCGGCAAACAGTGGCGTAAACATGTGCGCAGAGAGTGCGCTTGAACTTGGATTTGAAAAATGGATGTCAGAGAGAATGAGCGTCTTACTCATGCAAACAATCAATCTTTATGGCTGGGATTACCAATGGTAATCGAGTTTTTTCCTTGGTCTTTTGACTGCAACAACCGCTCATCGGCTTTTTGCAAAATGGAGTCGACATCAACACCATCCCAAGGGAACGTCGCTAACCCTCCTGAAATCGACAAAACGCCAGTTGCTTCTTCACCGAGTTTTGGGAAATGGGCTTTTGAAACTTGTTCCCTAAAGCGCTTAGCCAATATTTCTACCGTCGTGGGGTGGTTCGATCCGGGCTCTCTTGGGGGCTCTGGATCGCAGAAGAGTACCGCGAATTCGTCGCCACCAATTCTGCATACATGATCGCCCTTCCTGATGATTGTCCGAAGTAACTTGACGACTTCCCGAATGATTTCATCACCAGCATCATGTCCCCACGTGTCGTTGTAGTGCTTGAAATCATCGATGTCGAAAATCATGACTGTAAGTGGTCTTCGCGTCTCTTTTGCTAACTTCAATTCTCTTGAGAAGCAGGTCTTTAAGAAGCGTCTATTCCAAGCCCCAGAAAGTTCATCTTGATATGCAAGCAATTTTAAATCTCGCTGTTTGCGGTGTAATTCTAGCCAGCATGATGCCCACCGTCCCCATCGTTGTAAATCAGTTATCGAACTTCCAATCGCTGCTAAACAGCCATGCTCTTGATGACCATATCGAAGTGAAGTCGTTAATGCAGTTTCTGGAGCGCATGATTCGTCGTTAACAAACTCGCAATATGTCCACCCAGTCTGCTCTTTCAATACACTTAAAAGAGTTGCTCTAAATTGAGTTGGTTGATGCATCAGGGTTCTCACAAGATCGATGTCTCCAAGTTGAGCATCTGACTTTGTAAATGAAACTTCATCTGCAATTCCTAACACGGCATCTAAATCAATCTCTTCTGAAGAATCAAATGCAGTTGGTAATGAAGAAGCATTTGCAATCGCAGATTGCAAACGTTCAACTGATACATCCAAATCAACGGATGCGTCAGCATGTTGGTGATTATGTTTGCCTGAATAGACAATAATTGCAGAGGGATCGATGCTACGAATGGCATCAATTGACACTCTTGGATGATCGAGGACGACATCTTCATGCAACACGACTGTTTTGACGGGGGCATCTGCTTTACTTGTAGCAAGTGCGCCGATTGTGTCAAAGATATTATTCGTTGATACTGCAGGAGCAAAATCACTCACGAGGTCTGATTCAAAAGGTCCCGCAAACATGGTGATACCGCGTTCTTGCCTGCTCATGAATCTTCGCCTCTGTGCTTGTTGATTCCCTCTAGGAGCATAGACAGCTCATCAGCGTCAATCGCATCTGTTTCAACAACTGGGATGTCAAGTTTGTCTACGACATCCTCGTTTAACTCAACTGGTGCAAGTTGACCTTCTCGCAGTTCGACTATTGAGATATGTGGGAAGTACTTTTGAATGGCTTGAATAAGTTGGTTGATTGGATCGGTTCGCTCCACCTGAATCAAGACAAATGAGATGTCCGGAGTACTTTCTTTCCAAGCAGTGTCTTGCAATCGAAGTTGGTGCAACAGGCACAACTCAGACATCGCAAGAATTGGATCATGAAGAAGCATGCCATTCAAGTTGTGTTTGCTTAGAACATTCTGCGCAACTTCGCGTTGATGCTCATCAACGAGAACAATGCAGTTTGGATGTTGTTCATGATTTGTCATAGTCAACAAAACTGCGCAACTACCGCGCATGCTTTCATGAAGCATACCTCCGAAACTGGCGTTGCACCAATAAATTTCACCTAAAAACTATGGCCTCGTATGCTCACATGGAGGCATTATTAACTGTTTTTTCCATTAACAAGGCGCATTCGACGCTCCCATTGATTGTGTCAAGACCGCGCAGTGATTCTCTCATTGTTTCTCGTTCTACACCGCTTTGCAAGCACCCGATGAGTTTGCTTCCTGCGCCATCTACATTAGCATCGATTGTCTTATGGTCAGTTTCAATCAACACGCCACCTGCTTGTTCAAGTGGCTCAGCATTAGTGCGTTGGTGTTCATCGTTGTGGTAGGGGTATGGCATGACTAAAGTTGGAACATTATGGAACGCAATTTCAGCAATGGTGTTCGCGCCACCTCTTGTGACCGCGAAATCTGCGACCGACCATGCAAGTGCCATCGATTGAAGGAAGTCAATGACAACCGATGGGACTGGAATGTTTGACCATGCGGCTTTCACTTCTGCTTCATGCTGAGTTCCAGTTAAGTGCAGAACTTGCCACCCATCAAAAGATGTTGGCGATTCGTTCGCAAGCCGAGTTACCATCGTGTTTATTGTGCTTGCGCCTTGCGAAGCGCCAGTAACAAGAAGCGTTTTTAAATCGGGAGATAAACCGAGTTCTTGGGCTGCTTCAGTTTTTGAAAAACGATTTGCGCTCGCATCTCTAAGTGGTGGATGCACCA
>JAKVBR010000190.1 GCA_022447165.1 Phycisphaerales bacterium
GAAACAGAATCAACGGAAGACTCTATACAGCTTGCGTCTTCAATCGCTCGAAAGCATGGAGCGATTAGCTGTGGTCTATACAGCACAAACGAAGATGTCATCGAACATGCGATTGACTCAATGACATACGCTGGCGTTCCTGTTTCCTGCAATTTTGTAGGCAACATTTGGGTGAATCAATCTGCCGCATTCAGCGACTTCCACGTCAGCGGTGCAAATCCATCAGGGAATGCGACCCTAACTGACTCGGCATTTATTGCAGGGCGGTTTAATGTGGTTCAATGTCGAACATGTGTGCCAACTCCACAAAAGGTTGAAGCATAATGCCGATTTATGAATATGAGGGCGTCAGACCCGTCGTTGATCCAAAAGCATTTGTTCATCCAACTGCGGTAGTCATTGGTGATGTCATCATCGAAGCAAACTGCCTCGTTGGTCCATGCGCAGTGTTAAGAGGCGACATCGGGCGACTCATCATGAAGAAGGGGAGCAACTTGCAAGACACATGTGTCGTTCATAGTTTTCCAGGCGAAGATACCGTCGTCGAAGAAGACGGGCACATCGGACATGGCGCTGTTCTACACGGTTGCGTCATCAAGAAAAACGCAATGGTAGGCATGAACGCAGTTGTCATGGATGGTGCAATCATTGGCGAGAATAGTTTTGTTGCTGCAATGGCGTTTGTCAAAGCAGGTACAGAAGTCCCGCCAAATGTACTTGTAGCGGGTTGCCCTGCAAAGGTTCTCAAGGAACTTGGTGAACAAGAAATCGCTTGGAAGAGTGAAGGGACTCGCATTTATCAGCATCTCGCTCGCAGGCACGCTGAAACTGGCATTGAATGCGAGCCGCTCACTGAAGTTGAACCAGACCGAAAACGTGTTCCACTCACTGAGCACGGTCCGAAACACGAACTATGAAATTGTTTTGAGGGCTTCTTTAGCCGCTACACCTAACAATTCGCACCGTGTTGGGTGTGGCCTAATTGTTTGTGCGAGGTCGTACAACGTTGCACCCATTTCAAGAGCGAGAACACCTTCTGAAATCAGTTCAGTTGAATCATCACCAACAAATCCTACACCAGTGATGTGTTGGGTCTCAGGGCAAAATCCAAGAAAAGTTGTCCCTTGTTGCATGCTTCTCAGAAGCGCTAGTCCAGATTGACCCCATTTCACTGTGACCACTTCTTTGTCAAACTCGCCACACTGAGCAAACTCATGCGAACCCCAGCACACTTGGGGAATGAACTGAGAGTCGAACACGCTGTCTAGTCCACAAACTGCTTCCGCTGCAATTGTGCCGTGCGCGATGGCTACTGCTGCATCATTGCAGGATGAAGTGCAATCGCCTACGGCGTACACTCTTGATTGAGATGTTTGGCACGACTCGCTAATGAATATTCCATGTTCATCTGATGCTACCTCTGCGTTTTGTAACTGAAGATCGGTGAGGTGAGGTCTTCGTTTTGTAGCGAGCACAATGTGTTTAAAATCATTTAAATCGGGCAACTCATGCACGATGGTTGCTACTTTTTTCAACTGCCGTTCAACAAGTTTTATGATTCGTTCGTCAAAAGAAGGAAGAAGTTGTCCTTCTGTACAGAGTGTTATGTCTGCGCCTTTCAATGCGTGTGCGGCTTCAACCCCGTCTGTTGTGCCGCCAATAATGAGGACTTTGCCTGATGGAGTAAAGTTTTGATACACATCTTCTACTTGGATGCACTTGTCATTCAATTTTTTGCGAGGACTCGTGCCAGTTGCGATGATGGCTTTGCGAAACTTCACAATGGAAACATGTTCGCCAGTAATCTGAACTTTCTTTGCAGATTCAAAATGCGCATGACCAATCAATCGTTCAATTCCAAGTGATTTGCATCTCTGTTCAAGACCCTTTTTCAGCGTGTTTTGATATTGAGCAACATCACTTTGATCAAGACCAAAATATGCACCCTTTGTCGGAATACACGCTTGGTGCAAACATCGCCCGCCAAGGGATTCATGCGGGTCAACGATGGCAACATTCTTCCCAAGTTCAGCGCAACGAAACGCTGCGGTGTAGCCCGCAGGACCACCGCCAATAACAAGGACATCAACTTCTTGACTAAATTGACCAACAACCATCAGTTACACCACGAACCGCATGGGGTGTTCAAGGTCGTTCATTAAGTGTTCAATAAATGGAATTTCGCGTCCGCCATCAATTAAGCGGTGGTCAATCGAATGACTTAGTGGAAGAATAAGCCGTGGCACGATTTCGTCATCGACGACCCATGGCATTTTTCTTGCCCTACCAACGGCAAGGCACGCAACTGTTCCCTGCTGAATGATTGGTGTTGAATATCGTGTGCGACCTACAGCACCTGCATTTGAGATGGTGTATGTAGCGCCGCGAGTGTCTGCGATTGAGAAGCTCGCACTTCGTGCATTCTCAATGATTTGTTCAAGTTGAGTTGAAAT
>JAKVBR010000191.1 GCA_022447165.1 Phycisphaerales bacterium
TTTTTAACTTTATAAACTTAAGAAAGTATACCGTTGTTATGTTTTATAACTTTTTATTTTTTTTACACTTACAACGATTACTTTTAAAAAAGAAAAACAAATTTAACGAACTGTTTTAACTTTAATCGTTCGATGTTTACATCTAAGTTTTTCTCATGTGTTTACAACAATTGTTAAAAGTTTCGAAATTGTATGTTTTAAAAAAAATTTAAAATTTTTATCTCATTTATGAATTAATGTATCCTTCCCCCCTTATGCAACACGTTGAACATACATGTTTAGATAATGGTTTAATCATCGGCGGTGAACAAAGAGCCGGTGTGCAAACGGTTGCGCTTCATCTAGCAGTTCCAGCTGGCATTGCGACAAATGATAAGGATGGTGAAAGCGCTGTGCTCGCAGAGTTAATCCAACGTGGTGCATTTGGGCTTTCAGCACTCGAGCATCAGCACGCGCTTGAACGGTTAGGTATTCGCAAACATGTTTCATGCGGCAAGGAATTCATCTTTGTTTCTGCAGTCATGCTTGCAAGCAAGTTTGACGTTGCTTTTCCGCTGATCTATTCGATTATTAATTCACCATCGCTGCCAGAAGATGATTTAGATGCCTGCAAGTCACTGTGTTTGCAAGGCCTTGATTCCCTCAATGACGACCCTGCGTCACTTGCAACAATCGAGCTCAACAAACTTCACAACCCATCTCCATTTAACAGGACGGGATATGGAGAGCGATCGTGTATTGAAGGGGTAACCATTAATGGGCTTAAAAAAGTAAAAGCGCAGCGCTTCTTACCGGGCGGTTCCATTCTCGCGCTTGCAGGAAATTTCCATTTCGAAGACATCGTCCAAACTGTGAGCAAGGAAGTTGCTGATTGGACTGGTCAAGCTAAGCCAATGCATACCAACGAATCGCCCGAACGGGGTTATGGCTTCATTCAGCAACAAACTTCGCAAGTGCACATCGGCATCGCTGCTGATGCCCCGAATATTACTGACGAACATGCTCTGCATGAAGCGATTGCAATAACTGCTTTTGGTGGAGCATCAAGTGGCCGCCTCTTCACACAAGTCAGGCAAGAGCGGTCACTTTGTTACAGCGTTGCTGCACGGTACTCGCCTGCAAAAGATCGTTCGACAGTTAAGATTCATGCAGGGACTACGCCAGAGCGAGCGCAAGAAACAATTGATGTTTGTCTTGAAGAACTGTATAAACTTAAAAATGGCATCACGCAGGACGAGTTTCACCGTACAACATTAAGAATGAAGAGTCGTCTTGTCATGAGCGGCGAATCAACATCAGCAAGAGCAAACGCTGTTTGGTCAGATTTTTATACGCTTGGTCGAGGTAGAACGCTTCAAGAACGAATCGATCAAATTGATGCAGTCAAACTCGGTGATGTCAATGATTGGTTACGCCAACGATCGTTTGGTCTAATGAGCGCCGTTTCGATTGGACCAGAGCAAAACACTATTGATGATGCACTGCTCAATGACGCTTAATCGACAGGCACTTCCGCCAAGATGGGTTGCTGTACTCTCGTTCCAAATGATTGGTTCATTGGATCAAGGTATTCCAACACTTGCTCACCATTGACGAGTCGTTCTGGGAAACTCGCAATCATTGCATCCACTTCGGGACTGTAAAAACCAGTTGACGCATCAACCGCATTGTGTCCAAACAACCCAACAGTCACAGAACTGATGTCGCGGTCGTCATTGTGATAAAAGAATGCTTCGCTTCCTCTTGCTCGGAGTTCAGATGCATACGATTCTGCTGCAGCTCTGCGTTTTGCTTTCGGAAACTGACCACCACCAAAGTCACCCCACACGGCAACTTCTAATGTGTAGATTGGAACAATTGTTGGAAACTCCTTCCGAACAGACCATAAGTCATGTGGGTGGAGTTTTCGTTGAGCAAGCGGAGTTCTAAACTTGCTGATGAAAATCTGACCAAAAAGGGGCTTGCCCTGTGGATTCACAATTCGTTTCAGCGTTTCAATGTCTCTTGCTACATTCGGATCGTCATAACCATCGTATGAACCAAAGGCAAGCACTGAGCCCCGAGAGCGGTCTCGCACTTGGAGTTGCTGCGCAAGACGGGGATATTGCCTTGAAAGTGATGCGAGCGCTTTCTTCGCTGATTCTTGATGTCCAATCCCAGAGAATGTCCCTACTGCAATGGCGTAAACCGCATCATCTTCATATGAGGTTCGAAGGGGATTTTGGACCTCATCGACATCGACTTCTCCAAAATCCCACTTCGTTAAATCGAGAAGGTCATCTTGCCTTTGAGGGGCTGGAGCTGTTGTTTCAGGCGCGCACCCAAGTACCCAAAATACAGTTAACATGAATGCTAGGCATATTCTCATGGTGCATATCGTAACGCACGAATCTGAGTCCGAAAATCCCTGTTTTTGCTACCCTAAAGGGGGTTCCTATCG
>JAKVBR010000192.1 GCA_022447165.1 Phycisphaerales bacterium
GACTGCCTTTGGTCTATATGTTACATTAAGAATATAGCATTGTAACATTCGTTACGCCAAACGCAATGATCGATAATCATTATCAGAGACACTCCACCATGCCAGAAAAATATACACCTACTGAACGAGAACAAGCTTTTCTAGATACAGTCGAATCGCCAAAATACCAACGCGAAATCGTCAATGGCCTGAAACCATTCTTCAATGAAAAAGTCGATGAAGAAATGCAGTCCTTTTACACCGAAGGCGAGATCACAGCACTCAAAGTATTGCAAGGCACCAACCGCGATGTTGAACATCGAATGCCAGTGAAACTGACAAAACACTATTTCAATATCGCAAAAAATAGCGAAGCAATTATGAATATTGTGAAGGCAAAGCCGGAAGAAACTGCTGACCTTGTTGGTTCGGAAGATCCTGGCTATCAAATGGACTACTCCCCTGTCGAGGGCTTGCTTCATAAATATGAAATGGGCTTGATGTATGTCATTTCAACTTGCTCGTCACACTGCCGGTTCTGTTACCGCGAAGAACTCATTGCGCGCAAGGAAGTAGAACGACATGATGGCACGGTTGCGAAGAAAGGTCTTGCGCAGATTCCAGATATTGTTGCGTACATTCATAAACACAATAAAGAAGTCGCAGACAACGGAGGCATTCATCCTGAATCTGGCCGCGAAAAACTTCGCGAAATCCTTTTATCAGGCGGTGATGCAATGGTGCTCAATAACAAGAAACTTGCTGAGTGGCTTGCAGCGCTTGCTGAGGCGGGCATTGAGTCAATACGTGTTGGCACGAAGGAAATGGCGTTCTTCCCAGAACGCTTTGACGATGCGCTTTTAACAATGCTTGACAACTGGCATGCGACTTACCCTGAAGTTGGTCTTCGCTACATGCTTCACTTTAACCACCCTGATGAATTCCTTGCAAAAGATGAAGACGGCAATTACATTCAGGATGAAAGCGGCATTTACAAGTGGATTCCAGAAACAGATAAAGCGATGAAGGGTCTTGTTTCAAGAGGTTGGATTAGTGTTGAAAACCAATCGCCGATTATTAAAGGCATCAATGACGATTCCGACAAGTTGCGAATCATGCAACGTGCTCTCAAGCGTGTAGGCGCAGAGAATCACTACTTCTTCTGCGGCCGTGACATCATTGCTCACCGCGCATTCAATGTGCCAATCGAAGACGCGTGGAACATCCTCAACGATTCTCAAAAGGGACTGTCTGGCGTCGAAACACACGCACGGCTTTCAATCACACACTACCTCGGCAAAACTGAAGTTGCTGCAGTTACCAATGAACCAATTCCAGGATTACCTGGTAGCGAAAACGGCGTGGTCATCATGAAACTGCTTCGTAATGCAGCAGGCGCTGAACTTCGCGGGAAGGTATGCATCGTTGGAAGAAACCCTGACGCGATTTGGTTTGACGACTATGAAGACCGCGTCTTGTTTGACGAGGCGGGCTTGTATAACTATGACCGCGTCCGCGAAGTCGTTGAAGCACCACCAATCAATCAGTGCGGCCAATGTTAACGAAACAAATTGCGAGTGTTCAGGAGGGTGTTGCCAACATCAAGGATGGTAACACCATCATGATTGGCGGCTTTGGCGAAGCCGGTAGCCCAATCGAACTCATTCACGCCCTCATTGATCATGGCGCAACTGACTTAACTGTAGTTAACAACAATACCGGCAGTGGCGAAGTTGGACTTGCAGCACTCATCAAGGAAAAGCGTGTTGCTAAAATGATTTGTTCGTATCCACGGACTGCGAACTCTACCGTTTTTCCAAAGTTGTACCAAAGTGGCGAGATTGAACTTGAACTCGTGCCTCAAGGAACGCTCGCCGAGCGCATTCGTTCGGGCGGTGCCGGCATTCCTGCATTTTACACACCTGCATCTTTTGGCACTCCGCTTGCTGAGGGCAAGGAGACTCGCACGATTGGTGGCAATGATTATGTACTTGAGTACGGCCTCACTGCTGACTTTGCACTTATCAAATGCAAAAGCGCAGACAAATATGGCAATCTTGTTTACAACAAAACCGCCCGCAACTTTGCACCAATCATGGCAATGGCTGGGAAAGTAACCATCGCTCAATCGCAGCGAATTGTCAGTGCAGGCGAACTTGACCCTGAAACGATTGTAACGCCAGGCATTTTTGTTCAGCATGTTGTTGAAGTGGCAGAGCCACTTCTTGAATCAAAACTTGTGGCACAGGGAGCGTCATATCCATGAGTTGCAGGACACGAGATGAAATGGCAAAACGACTTGCCCAAGATATAGCAAATGGTGCATATGTGAATCTTGGCATCGGTATTCCAGAACTTGTCACAAAGTATGTGCCCGAAGGTCGGGAATTTATATATCACACTGAAAATGGATTGCTTGGCATGGGTTCATCACCAATTGAAGGTGAAGGCGAT
>JAKVBR010000193.1 GCA_022447165.1 Phycisphaerales bacterium
TGATGAATAGAAGGGTTTTCACGAGTGTGAATCATACACAGATAGGATAGATTATGACCCTAAATCAACAAGCGATTGAACAAATGATTCGGGGTCAAATGGCTCTACATCTTCGGGGCGTTCGCCAATGCCAATCAATTTCACTGGGATGCCAGTTTCATCTTCTATTGCAAAGACAATCCCGCCACGTGCGGTACCATCAAGTTTTGATAGGAAGATGCCTGTGACGTTGACTGATTCGGCGAATTTCTTTGCTTGTGAGAGTGTATTTTGCCCTTGAGTAGCATCGAGCACAAGCAACACTTCATGCGGCGCATCTTCAATCTGCTTGCTTGTCACTTGTTTAATTTTTTCAAGTTGTCGCATAAGTGGCTCTTGGGTATGGAGCCGTCCGGCAGTGTCAATCAAAAGGACATCCACTTGTCTTGCTTGGGCGGCAGCGACCGAATCAAACGTCACCGCAGCAGGGTCTGAACCCTGCTCTCCCTTAATAATGTCAATTCCCAGTCGCTCAGCCCAAGTCGTGAGTTGTGAAACGGCGCCAGCGCGAAAGGTGTCTGCGGCTGCTAGAAGCACGCTACGGTTTTCATCTTTGAGTGCCTTTGCAATCTTCGCAACACTTGTCGTTTTACCAACACCATTGACGCCTGCTACGAGTACAGTTGTTGGGGGCTGGTCTGACACAGCAAGTGAACGATTTTTGCCTTCTAAGCGCTCAAGTAACTTTTCCTCAAGGAGTTCAAGCAAGTCGCGGTTCTTCAGTTCACCGCGGGCGACGGCACTCTTAAACTCTGTAATGATGGCATTTGTCGTTTGCATGCCAACATCAGCAGTAATGAGTAGGTGCTCAAGTTCGTCAAGGGTTTCTTCGTCGAGTGTTCTGCCACGGAGTTCATGTATGGATTCCGTGAACGATGAGCGAGTTTTTGAAAGTCCTGAGCGAAGTGCATTGAGTGTTGCTGTAAATAAGCCCATTAGGCACTCCCTGCATCGGAGGGAACAGCGTTGAGAATTGCATCAAGAACGCCATTAATGAACGTAGGGGATTGCTCAGTTGAAAACTCTTTTGCAAGTTCAATGGCCTCATCGATAGCGACTTTTGATGGAGTCGATGCTGATTGAATCTCGAACTTAGCGATTCGAAGTATGTTGCGATCAATGATTGGTTGTCTGTGGATTGGCCATTCTGGAGTCAGAGCGCTGATGACTGCATCGGTGTTTTCCCGTTCTGCCCAGATTTGATTCGCAAGTTCCACGGCTTCACCACTAGGGTCACTTGTATCAGATGTTTCTTCATCAAAACTGAGTGGAGTGATTTTAACAGCGTCATTGTTACCAGCGTCAAATTGACAGAGCAACTGTAGAACTTCAATTCTAATTCTTCTTTCGTCTCTCATAAAGTTCTCATTGATCGCATTGTCTCATGTGATGCTAATGCTGCATACATGGCTTCTTCGCCTTTGTTGCCTTTATCCCCGCCACTCCTCGCTTGAGCTTGTTCAAGCGTTTGGCAAGTGAGTATGCCCATTGACACGGGCTTGCCTTCGTTGAGTGATACGTTCATTAATCCATTTGCAATTGCATCTGCAATTACTTTGTCGTGCGTCGTTTCGCCTGTCAGAATGCATCCTAGAGCGATGACTACATCGACCTTAAGATTGCGTGCCGCTTCCTGTGCGATGAGTGGAAGTTCCCAAGCGCCAGGTGCTGGAACCAAATGGCAATCGTCTTCGTTTCCGCCTGCTTCAACAAAGCATGCCCTTGCTGCTTTAGCAAGTTCGTTGGTGATTTCAGAATGGTACGAACTGACGATAATGCAAGCTTTGACGCCAGCAGCGCTGATGGGTTGTGAGTGTTCTTCAAACATAGAGTCGCATATTTTACTTTGTAGATGCCAAGGATGCCATGCAATTGTAGGATGTACATGTGGCTATTCCTACAAGACAGATGATTGCTACCTTAAAACTGACGCGTTTTAGTGTTGCGATCGGTGCAATCGCAGATATTTGGTTGATTTTACTCATCTCAGTCCATGACGCAGATTATGTCGCGACAAGTGTGTATCACCTTCCCATTTGGTCGGCGTTGCTTGCAACTGCAATTGTTGCGATTGGGATGTGCGGTTTTGCTGCATCCTTGAATGACACAGTTGACGCGCGGCATGACGCAACATTTCATCCAAGTAGACCGATTCCTTCAGGATGGATTCCAATTGCTCAAGCAGTCATTGTGCTTGTGAGTTCATTGCTCATTTCACTTCTAGCGGCATCATTCTTAGGCACTTGGTCGATTCGACTTGGTCTGTGTACTGCCGCTGCAATCTTGTTTTATAACGTTGTGGGTAAGCATGTGCCCGCCGTAGGATTGGTGTGCCTTGGATTGATTTACGCGATTCATATGCTCATCCCAAACATTGAGTTAACGTTTACTTT
>JAKVBR010000194.1 GCA_022447165.1 Phycisphaerales bacterium
TTTCTCACGATTCTCGAGTCAAGCACAGACACATCGCCTTTGTCATCACTTGAGCGAATCAACCTGCCAATACCCTGCCTAAACTTAATGACTGCTCTTGGCAATTGGTCTTCCATAAATGGATTTCCACCTTCAGCAGTAATGAGTTCTTGCCTCGCCTCTACAAGCGGTTTATCAGGCACATCAAAAGGAAGCCGAGTGATGATGACATTCCTGAGATTGTGACCACGAACATCAACACCTTGCCAAAAACTTGCTGTGCCAAAGAGCACTGCAGATTCATTTTCCTTAAATGAATTCAACAAAGCAGTCCGAGTTTGTTCTTTGCCGTGAACGAGGAGTTCATACCCACTGTCTTCAAATCGCTCTCGAGCGAGTGATTCCACAGCATCAACCATCCTAAAACTTGTAAAGAGCACAAACGCTCCACCGTGCGTCCGAGAGACCATATCTACCACTCTGTCTGCTAACTTTTCAACATAGGTGCTGTTGGATGGCTCAGGAATTGCTGAATCAACCCACGCCCTCATTTGCCTTGGATAATCAAATGGACTCCCAAGTTGCAACTCCGTTGCATCATCGCACCCAAGTCGTTTCTTGATTAATGAGAAATCACCACCACCCGTTGCAAGCGTTGCTGATGTCATGACTACAGATGCCTCATGATTAAAGAGATGCTCACGTAAAATGCCAGAGACGTCAACGGCGTAACATTTCAAGACAGGTCTTATGACTACATTTTCTACAGTTTTTGGTGGCACACCTTCAATCGCATACACACAACCCTCAATCGACTGATCCATCACAAGCTCAGAAAGCATCGATAATTCTTTTACGCGCTGTGCAAATGCTTGGGCTTCTAACGCTTCACCATCATCACTGATTGAATCTTTGAGTATGCTCAAGTGATGCGACAACTTCAAAAGCGGTTTACTGATGAGATTTGGAATAAAGTTCTTTTCGCGAACCCTGCCGTTTTGAGGAGCATTGATCTGCTTCCAATCAATCATGGCATCAAAGAAATGCCTTGAAGCACTCCTGCACGCCTGCACAAGTTCAACGCACTGCTTTCTCAATTCAGTTGCATCACTTGCCGTCTTTAATGAAAACAGAAATCCTTTCGATGCTGCCCTCCTTGAGGTCGGCACTAAACTTTTTAGCAGATAGTCAATCTGGGCCTCAGAAAGAGATGCTCCAAAGTGATTTGCTGCAACATCTTCGATTGCGTGGGCTTCATCAAAAATGACATGGTCATATCTTGGCAAGAATCCAGTGCCTCTCATTCTCAGTGCCATATCTGAGAAAAAAAGCGCGTGATTACAAATGAGCACATTACCCCGTTCCATAGCGCGGCGTGATGCTTGATAAAAGCAAGCGTCATATGTTCGGCATTTCTTTCCGAGGCATCGAGATGATTCACTTCTTGCAAGTTCCCATACATCACCTCTTGGAAGCAGCGAAAGTGATGCTTTAGAACCATCGGTTGTGCTTGCAGCCCATTGACTGAGTTCGTTGAGTTGCTCGCGACCTGCTACGTCATGAATGAGAGAGGATTGTTTTTGAATTGCTCTATCTAATCGTCTGAGCGACACATAGTTTGCTCGACCCTTCACGAGTACTGGCGAGAATGTTTCGTCAAAAGCATCTTGAAGAATTGGGATATCTTTATGAATGAGTTGCTCTTGAAGCGTGATTGTGTGTGTTGCAATCACAACTGTTTCTCCAAACTCAACGGCCCTTCGGATTGCCGGAACTAAATAAGCAATCGATTTACCGACCCCAGTTCCGGCCTCAACAAGAAGCGAGGAGTGTTGCTTGAGTGTCTCTTGAACTGCTCCAGCCATTTCTAGCTGTTGCTGCCTTGGTTCCCAATGTGGCAATGCAGATGAAAGCCCGCCACCATCTATAAAAAGCGAATCAACAACTGTCACCTTATCCACCTCTACCGAGTGGCAACCGTTTTGGCTCACCAGCAACACGTGGATATTTCTTTGGCGTTTTCTTGGTTTTAGAATACGACACAATCGTGCCCGTTTTAGTTCGGCTCATGTTGTTAAATGTACATCCTAGAATGTGCGCAGCCTTTCTTGCTTGCTCAACTTCTTCTTCGGCCTTTTGCCCCTTGATTGCGAGAAAAGTCCCACCCTCTTTAAGAAATGGAATCGTCAACTCCAATAGCGTGGGCATCGCGCCTACAGCACGTGACATGACGACATCAGCACTTGCTCTAAATCCGCCATCTTCTGAGCATAGGTGTTCCGCACGTTCTGCAAGTACAGTGACATTATCGAGTTCAAGTGCTTCG
>JAKVBR010000195.1 GCA_022447165.1 Phycisphaerales bacterium
TGTAGCAATGCTTCACCGCGAAGCGTATTACCACCTCAATGATGAGACCTGGAAGCAAGAAAATCCCGAGAAGGAATCACTTGCGGAGCTCATCATTGCCAAACAGCGTAACGGACCAACTGCGACAGTCAAACTCACTTGGGATAACGCGTGTACTCGGTTTTACGATTGGACCAATACTGAAGCACCGCAAGGCTCAAACTTTGCTGCGGTTGTACCACCAAGCACGCAAGACAATCAGCGACCTCGTGCTTTAAGAATCAAGTATTTAGCAGGACGAGGGTGATTAGGAATACTGCATAGAGTGTTAGCAGGACTCCACCTTCGATCGGTTTGACACGTTTGTTAAAAGCACAGATATAGGCAACTGCTGTGATGGTACACATTGCAATGAGATACACCCAAATATCTGATGGGAGGGTAATCGAGCCAAAGAAGAGCGAAATGGGCAAGACGAATAGCATGTTGAACAAATTGGAACCAACAACGTTACCAACGGCTAAATCTGGGTGTCCCTTTCGAGCAGCAATGACTGTAGTGACTACTTCGGGCAAACTTGTTGCGATTGCAACGATGGTCACACCGATGACTAACTGCGAGATGCCCAATTTCGTTGCAGCGGTAACTGCACCAATTTCAGTCAGTTTGCCGCCAATCCCAAGCAGGAGCAGACCGCCAGTGAGTAGCAGGCATCCCATCCAGACAGAGTGTGTTTCACAATCCGTTAGGTCTTCGGTCTCGCCAGCTATGACTGAAGATTTAGATTTACCCAAGCGAAACCAGTTCCACATTGCAATCATAAACATGGTGATGAATACACACGCGTGCCAAAGTTTAAGATCTGTTGCGAAATAGGTCAGGGCTGAAACAACAATCGTTGCAGCAATGAGTATGGGAAACTCAATCCTGACTACTTGACCCGTGACTGGAAGTTTACAAATCAATGCTCCAATCCCAAGAACGAGTCCTAGATTTGCGATGTTCGAACCAAAAATGTTTCCTATGGCTAACTCGCCATTGCCATTCATTACTGCGATGATATTGAGTGCAAGTTCAGGAGAACTGGTGCTGAAGGCAACGACAGTAAGTCCAATGACGAGAGCGCTTACACCAAAGTGTTTAGCGACTGCAATGCCACCATCAACAAGCATGTTCCCGCCCAAAATGAGCAGTGCAACACCAACGAGAAGGGATAAAACAAACCAATTTTCAGTGAATGTCGTGAAAGTATCCATCGTTTAGCGAAGTATTGTACGGTTCTTAATAAAAGTTAGTCCCTTTACCCGATGCAATCTGTTAGGTTTTATAGCGTTAACCCTGAACGCTCTAGGGAGCAAGGCAAAGCATGCATGTCTATTGAATTAACCAAAGAAGAACTCCAAGGCCTACTAACCAAGGCAACAGGTGGTGATGAATTTGCATGGAAGCAAATCGTTGATGCCTACGCCTTTAGGGTCTTTGCACTGCTTCGCTCTAAATGCATGAATGAAGAACTTGCAGAGGAGATCACGCAGTCAACGTTTTGCACGGTTGCTGAGAAACTCTCGAGTTATACAGAGAGCGGCAAGTTTGAGCCATGGCTCTTTCGGATTGCGATGAACCGGCTTCGTGATGAAATGCGCCGTCGAAAACGGCATGCAGTTCCAATGGAAAACGAGATGATTGGCATTTTGACCAAGGGAACCATGGATTCGGAGTCTGATAATAGCCCTGATGAATTGGCACTCAAACGTCTCAGAGAAGCCGTTCGAATGCTCCCAAGTTCCGATCAAGACATCATCCATATGCGTCATTCGGCTGGAATGAGCTATAAGCAAATAGCAAGTGCGTTAGATGAGCCATTAGGGACGGTTTTAGCGAGACAGCATCGGGCTCTCAAAAAGTTACGAAGTTTAATGGAAACTGGGCTTGAACAAGAAAAGGGGGCAATTGAATCGAGTTAGGTTCGTTTGAGAGGAAGCACATGATTTACGAAGACGGTCATCGAAACGAGAGTGATTGGACGCCTGAAGAACACATGCTCGACGCATCGCTCTCAGAAGCAATGCAATCTCCCTCTCCACAGGGATTAGAAGCGAGCGTGTTTAGCGCTTCGCGTTTGCATTTGGCGAAACAGAATGTCAGTAGTGATGAAGAACTCGAAGCATTACTCCAAAGTGCATACGCAACACAGGTCGATGAATCGATTGCAAACCGCGTGTTTAACGCGTCGGTTTCATCCTTACCATTATCCCAATCTGAGGTCATCGCGACAATTGGAACAACATCAAAATGGCGTCAACTTGCAGCAGCGGCTTGCTTG
>JAKVBR010000196.1 GCA_022447165.1 Phycisphaerales bacterium
CAAAGCGTGCCACCTTCTTCGTTTGTCAGAATGAATGCAGGACTTGTAGCATCCCAAGCTGTGTAACCTCTAGCTTCCCAAGTGTCACGTATGCCACCAGATGGGAAACTTGATGCATCTGGCTCACCACGAATGAGCATGTCGCCTTTGAATTCAGCAATTGCGCCTGTGCCTTTTGGTTCAAGGAAGCCATCATGCTTTTCAGCTGTCGCCCCAGTGAGTGGCTGGAACCAGTGCGTGTAGTGGGTGCAACCATTTTCGATTGCCCATTCCATCATTGCGTGTGCCACACTATTTGCAATCGCTGGATCAAGGGGTTTACCCTTCTTCATCGTTTCCTGAAGTGATTCATACACTTCCGGTTCAAGGAACCGAAGCATGACATCTCCAGAAAAAGTGTTACATCCGTAACGGTCACAGTAATCAGTTGCGTGCACGTCCATTGCTTGTGTCATAGTGTTAGTTTCCATGAATGAGGGCCTCCTGCCAATTCACTTGCAGTATCTAACATTGTTACTTTTGTTTCAAGTCAATTTCAAGAAATTTCGTGAACAAAGTGTTTTGCTGTTTCGGCTGGTGATTCACTCTCTGACATTCGCCTCACTAATGCCGAGCCCACGATGACTGCATCTGCATGTTGGTGGACTTGGGATACTTGCTCCCTAGTAGAGATGCCGAACCCAACTGCAATAGGGAGGTCCGTCACATTTCGGAGTTTGGCGATTCGATCTTCAAGGTCAGGCAACTCACTTTGCTCCCCAGTGATGCCAACTCTAGCAAGCAGATAGAGGAAACCAGATGAAATTGATGCTAACTCTTCAATTCGCTGATCGGTCGTCGTTGGCGCGATGAGCATCGTGAATGTGAGCCCTATTGATTTGCAGTAGCAACTGAGTTCTTTCGCTTCCTGCACATCTATATCTGGAATAATGACGCCATCAAAACCGGACTTTTTCAATGCCTCAATGAATGAAGTCGAGCCACTTTTCTTAACGATGGAAAAGCTCACCATTGCAATGAGGGCTGCTGAGACCTCCGCCCTGATGTTCTGAACCATTTTCATGACGTTGCTTGGGGTAATCCCTGACTGCAGGACCTCATGCATGGCTGCCGAGATCACAGGCCCATCAGCGATTGGGTCTGAAAAGGGGATGCCAATCTCGATGACATCTGCGCCTTGCTCGCTCATACATTTGATGGCTTCTGCTGTATCGGTCAGCGTAGGATGCCCAGCAACGAGAAATGGCATGATTGCCTTTTTGCCATCTTGCTTTAACGATGAAAAAATCGATTCGACTCTATTCATTTTTCTCCAGAAGGCCCGCCGCCTTCAATGTACTTTTGACGTAACGCTTCAGTGAGGTCAACTCCAGTGATGTTCGCTAGCGTGGTCACCCAGGCGATGACGTCAGCGAACTCTTCTTGCAAATTGTCCATATCCCCATCGCCACGCTGCCACTTGCCGAGTGCGTGGGCGAGTTCACCGAATTCTTCTGAGAGCCATAAAAATGTCCCCCCAACGCCTCTTTCTGAGTCTGTTTTGAAATACCGGTCGCGAATCAACGCTTGAAAAGTTTGAATTGTTAGTTCTTCAGGCATAGTGTGGTGAAGCATAGCAGTTAAACTATATGAAGTCACATTTAGCGACTACCCATTTCTTCACTCTTTCCTGATAGGATATGAAATCATGAAAAACAAAGCAGTTTTATTATTAGGTAGTGGTCTCGTTCTCAGCATGACAGCATGCTCACCAACAACAACGACCGATTCACAATCCAAGGCCATCCTTTCAGATTTGACACCAAACATGAGAGGTCTCGCTGAAAATAGTCAAACCGAACGTGCTGGCATCGTTGTTGTCAATAACGCCAATGACCGTCAATACATCGATGACTGGCGAAGAGCACTGCTGTTGGATAAACCATCAGTCCTCTCGCCATATCCAGTGATTGACCACTAAAGAGCAACGCAATCAACCCTTCAAAGCCCATCAAAGAATTGATGGGCTTTTTTAACATTTGATGAAAAGCAGAGCCTCTGAACGGATTATCTGCAAAACAACGAACTACGCACCTGGAGGCCGTGCTGTGATTGCTTATCAATTTATGGGTGGAATCCCATCAGAAGAGTCATCTTCATTTGTCATCTCAACAGATTCGCCAAACGAATATGCCGTCGTCATCGGGGGCGATTTAACAAACATTGAATACGTCAGGGGATTCTGGCAATCAGTGTTACAAACATTAGAACAAAGCCCAGACACGATTTGGCTAAATCTCACTCAAGTGAGCTGTG
>JAKVBR010000197.1 GCA_022447165.1 Phycisphaerales bacterium
CACCGTCTAACAGACCAGTGTTGAATCCCGCCCGGCCAAGTCCAACTGCAAGCATTGTTGAAATGGTTGACTTGCCAACGCCGCCTTTGCCTGCGCCAACTGCAATGACTTTATCGACTTCTGGCAGGGGGTTGCCTGATTCTGCGACTTTTTCATTTGCCTTCTTTGTTGGTTCAGCAAATGTGACTTCAATTTTGCCAATGTGCACTTGGTGTTCTTGCCCTGCGTTTCGAAGTGCAAACTCAATTTGCTCTGCAAGTGCATCTTTTACTGATTGCTGTTCTGAAAGTGACTCGAGTAAAATGGTAATTGAGTCGCCGTCGGTTTGAATATCTTTGATGAGACCCGCAGTCACGATATCTTTTTCAGATGCAGAATCGATGACTGATGCGAGCGCAGAGCGTAATTGTGAGGGTTGTAGGGTCATTTTTTGCCTTTTTAAGTGAGTTGTGGCATTATATAGACACATTCCCCGTTTCACGAGAATACGCAAGGAGGTATTGCAATGTCAAGCACAACAATCATCACTTCAATGGCAATCGCTCTTCTAACTGGGAGTGTCATTGCATCTCAAGAAGTACCAGAAGATTTGCTATCGGGGCCTACGCTTGAAAAAGAAGAAGTGACTAACGAACAGATGATGGACCGCAGGATGCAAGAAGTCGGTAGCAAGAATACATTAGGCACTCGTGTAAAGGTTGGACTCTGGCTCAAAGCAATGGAGTCGATGGAATTAGATTCAAGACAAAAGACAGTGTTTAGAGAAACAATGGCTGAGTACCGTTCAGCTCAGAAATCGTTTCAAGAAATGTATGGTGATGAAATTTCTGAAATGCGGAAATCGCAAGAAGCAATGAAAATGGAAGGGATGGAGCCATCAAAAGAAAGTCGAAGCAAACTCGTTGAAATGGTAAAGATGGCACCTAATGTAGGTGCGTACCAAGATAAGGTTTGGGCAACTCTCACCGCTGAACAACAAGCGGCATTTACAGATACATATCAAAAACTCATGGACGAAGAGATTACTCGGCGAGATCAGCGAAGCGGTAAAAAAACCGACAAGCAAACTGAGCGTGATAAAGACGGTTTTTCAGCCAAGGACTCAAAATTCAGAGACAAAGATGTTGCGGTTGAAGATGACCCAATTGTTCGTAATGGTGATGCATTAGATGCAACAGCGATGAAGCGCATCAAGTTTCTCAGAAAACTGCAGCAACTTAAACAAGATTAATTCGGGACTCGGTTATCTGGAACTTTTTCATTTTCAACTCGCTCGCCCGTCAACTTGTTATTGATTACATTCTGGTCGGTTGATTCGCCAATCATTAAACCGGAATTTTCAAGATGTGGTAATCCTTGTTGACAGAGTTGATATTGCTCTGGTGCGACAACGATTGGTACGTTTTCCATTGACTCACCCCAAGCATCAGTAATTGCTAACAACAGCGTCATGTAATGGATATGTTGTGCATCCAATTCAGCCCAACCTTCCTCAGGGGTGTATCCGAATGCATCCCACATAATGATGCCTTTGATGCGATGTTCAACACCCTGTTCATCAATCCACTTTGCTTTAAGTGCGGCATTGGCTTGCCTTAAAAAAACATCATCAGGCACAAACAGAGAACGATTCCCATTCTCACCACAATACCTCGGTGTCATGAATGCGTAGACAGGGATTCGCCCCCTTGCCGCTTGCAAACTCTGTTCAATCTGTCTTTGAACTTCTTTGGTTCGATCTTTTCCTCTACTACAGTCATAGATAGCAGGGAACAGTGCACCACTTCTGCTAAAGATTGGTTCAAGGGAATGCCCTTGAGCAAGCCATTGTTTTGATGTGTTCCGTCTTGTCGGGATACCGTAATATCCCCACTTTGCATTTGGTCTAAGGGATCTCGCTATGTTCAGTCCTTCAATATAAGGCGTCATCAAAACCTTAAGCCGTTCGGAGGTGATCGTTTCACCTCTCAATTCTTCCCACCACGGTTTCTCATAGTCCATAACAATTGGACCAGTGTAGGAATTTGGGATGTTGTCTTCCACCCAAACACTGAACTTCTCGATATCTTCCTCACTGATAATCCCGTCAGTATTCATATCTACGCCACCGTAATACTTGACAGGAATTCTTAAGATCTTCTGTTGAGTTGCGAACATGATGAGTTGCTGACTTTGGTTCTCGGAAGTCCACTTTATCCCGTTTAGTACTTGAGGTTCCCATCGAGATGAATTGCTTGATTGGTAAACAACGATGAGAAAACA
>JAKVBR010000198.1 GCA_022447165.1 Phycisphaerales bacterium
ACCTGCCTCTCGTCTAAAGCAAGTGGACATGGTTGCCATTTTGATGGGCAGTTTGTTTGCGTCGATGATTTCATCGCCAAACATGCCCATCAATCCAACTTCGCCAGTGCCAGCAAGGAACAAGTCGTGGCCTGCGCCTCGATTTGATTCCTCAATGTGATACGCTTGTTCTCTTCCCGATGGGAAAAAACCTGTGCCTACCATGCACTCTTCTCTGAGAATGACGGGAACAGACATTGGCGAAAAGTCATACTTCTGCGTGATCAAGTCAAATGCAAATCTGAGCACTGCTTGCTGCAATAACATGCCATTGCCCGTGAGTACATAGTGCCGCGTGCCTGACATTTTGACGCCGCGTTCAAAGTCTGCAAGTTCTAGTTCTTTGACAAGAGCGAGATGGTCCTTTGGTTCAAAGCCCTTGTTGTCAGTAAATGATTTTGAAACGTCATATCCATCGGGTGCCCATGTGCGTAGTTCAATATTGTCATCAGCCGATTGACCGACTGGCACATCGCTGTCAGGCGGTTGTGGGATTTGAAGCAGGAGCGTTTGCCATTCTTCATCGATTGAAGCCATCGCATCATCAATTGCTTGAATTTCTTTCTTGAGTGACGTGGGCTTTGCTTCAAGCGTGTGCAATGCTTGATTGATTGACTCCTGCTCATCAGCAGATGCGCTTTTCAATTTTCCTTTGAGTTGACCAATTTGTGGTCCAATCTCTTTGGAGATTCGCTTTTGCTCAGCACGCAAATCTTCTCGGTTTTTGTTGAGCGAGCGACGTTCTTCATCAATTGCAATGAGTGCAGGGATATCTACGGCGATGTTTTTGGCTTTCGCGCCATCGATAAATCGTTGTGGGTCTTCGCGTAGTGCTTTGATATCAATCATAAATCTGTTTATCCGGGCAGTGCAGCCCAGTGGAGTTTGTCAACTAATGCATTCCAATAGGTATACGTTGGGTTTAGCACTATTGAAAGTGCTTGGGATGAACGACTGACACGCACGCGCGTGCCCGTCTGAAGCGGGCATTGTACCGCACCGTCAATCATGAGCGATGTGCCCTCGTTGGCTTGGAGGATTTCGATTGCAACATCGACGTTGCCATGGAGCACGATTGGTCGAACCGCAAGCGAATGGGCTGCTAGGGGGGTGAGCACCATTGAGTTTGCTTCTGGATCAACAATGGGTCCACCAGCAGAAGCATTATGTGCAGTCGACCCTAGTGGTGTCGAAAGAATGATGCCATCCGCTCGAATGTGTGGGGCGGGATTACCATTGATTGAAACGCCAAGTTCAAGAATGCGGAAGGGGTGTCCTGCAGCGATGACTGCTTCGTTCATCGCGACTTGAAGTGGCTCATCGTTGACTTGAACTTCAATGAGCAGCGACTGAATCATGTTTGGAGAAGTTGAAAACACAACTTCTCGGTGTTCGATGAGCGTCTCGGCGTTAAACTTGGCAAGAAAGCCAAGTCGGCCCGAGTTGACCCCAACAAGCGGGACATTCGCTTGAGCGCACTGCCTTCCATGACGAATGAGGGTGCCATCGCCACCAATTGCAACGGCTTTAGAGGCATCACTCAATTCGTCTACCCATTGAACGCAATCCGAGAGTCCATTCACTATTGTTGAAGCAATTTTATCAATATGCGATTGAGAACGATCTGCAAGCAAGATGACTGGTGTGTGTGCCACTACTCAGTATTGTACTCAGGGCGATTGTTCTAAGGGCGATTAACTCACAAGACCTTTTGTTAGTCGCATGAAGGCAGTTTCTAGATTGATTGGCTCTGCTTGCATCGCCTTTAAGCGAAATCCTTGTGCAATGAGGCGATTTGGCAATTCTGCAAAATCAAGTTGTGATTGTGAATCAATCGTGACATCGATTCTCGTTGTGTCCTGATCTTCAACGACTTCTACTGTCTTGATGCCGGCGAGTTGGCGCAATAACTGCGCGCCTTCCTCATGGCGATTGGTTAACTCAATTTGAATGACAGTGCCAACGCTTGCTTGTGCAAGGATGTCATCAACTCTTCCTGAGTACAACAATTTCCCCTGTTCAACGATACCAACACTCGTGCAGAGTTCCGCAAGTTCATGCAAGATGTGTGAACTGATGAGAATCGTTTTGCCCATGTTGTGCAATTCCTTCAATAGGGCGCGAATCTCAACCCGTGCTCTTGGATC
>JAKVBR010000199.1 GCA_022447165.1 Phycisphaerales bacterium
AGCGAGTCCACCATTAACACCATCAATACGTTTTGGGAATCCATCGACTTTATTGTGAACTCAATTGTCTTCTTACTCATCGGGTTTGAATTGCAAGCCATAGGTGGCGTTGACGCCCTTCTCAACAGCACTGTTATCTTTGCATCACTTGCCGCGTTCGGCGCGATTCTGCTTGCACGTGGACTGCTTGTATATCCAATTTCACTTATCGCAGGGAAAGAATGGCACAAGGGCTGGAAACATGTCATCTTTTGGTCTGGACTTAAAGGGTCAATTCCACTTGCGCTCGTCCTTGGATTGCCAGATGGTGAAGTACAACGCATGCTCGTTCCAGTTGCTTTCGGCGTTGTGCTACTAAGTTTATTGTTGCAAGGACTCACAGTTGGTCCGCTCATCCGCAAGACGGGTGTCTCAAGTGGCGATTAGTAATTTCAGTTTTACCTTTCTTGGAACGGGTACTTCAGCAGGTGTACCTGTGATTGCATGTGATTGTGATGTGTGCACAAGCGACGATCCTAGGGACAAGCGACTTCGTTGCAGCGCATGCATTCGTTTTACTGATTCTGAGGGAATAGACAGAGTCATTTTAATTGATACTTCACCTGACCTGAGACAACAAGTGCTACGTGAAAAACTTGAGCGTTGCGACGCCATATTGTTTACGCATCAACATGTAGACCATACATTCGGACTTGATGAAGTTAGGCGGTTTAACATGGTGATGAAACAAGCCATTGATATCTATGCTGAACAAGAAACGCTTGGGCATCTTCACCGCATTTTTAATCATGTGTTTGAATCGAATAAAAATGTGAATGACTCCTTTGTCGCAAACCTCATCCCTAATGAAATTCGCCCAGACGAACCCCTTAATCTGTTTGGGCTGTGGATTACACCGATTCGCTTGTTCCATGGCCGTCTCCCGATTCTAGGGTTCATCATTCATCCTAAACTCGGTGAATCATCAACCCCATCGCCACCAACTGGTAAGCGTTCTGGCATTGGCTACCTCACAGATGTTTCGACGATTCCACCTGAATCGATGATGCAGATAGGACCACTGAAGACGCTCGTTCTTGACATGCTCAGATTCAGGCACCATCCCACGCACCTGAACCTCGATCAAGCCCTTCAAATCGCTTCAAATGTGAGTGCCGAGAAGACCTTTTTTATCCACATGACGCACGATATTTCTCACGCCAAGCTTGAGCAGGAACTCCCTGAGGGAATTCACCTTGCATACGATGGGCTGACCCTCTAAATCACGCGTTTTCTGCTACAATTCCCCTCCTTATGGCACAAATTCGCGCGATTAGAAAACGAATGACAGCGGTTGGCACAATCGCTCGTATCACCAAAACGATGCAGATGATTGCAACGGCAAAATTCACAGCAGCACTTGCTCGTGCTCGTGATTCACGTCCATACACAGACGCCATTCGCCGTCTCGTCGGCGAGGTCTCTGGAGCAGCTGGGGAATACGATTCACCACTCTTCAGTGCAAAGGGTGATACAAAGAAAGAGCTTCTTCTTGTCATTTCATCTGACCGCGGTCTTTGTGGTGCTTATAACGGCAACGTCTTTAAAACTGCGATGCAACACATCCGCTCAAAGACGCAAGATGGCGTTGAAGTTTCAATCGAAACAGCAGGCAAAAAATCAAACGCTTTCTTTAAGTTCCAAAAAATGGATCCACTCAACCAACTCGCTGTTGGTGACAAGCCAGCATTTGAAGATGTAGCGAGAATTGCAGATCGTTATATGGAAGAGTTTGCTGAAGGCAAATGGGATGCAGTTCGCGTGACATACATGCGATTTGAATCAAATGCTCGCCAAATACCGGAAACGATTCAACTCTTGCCACTTGCATCAGAAGACGCGCAAACAGACATGACCGACGATGGCGCATCAGCAAACTATGAGTTTTCGCCATCAGCGGGTGAAATTCTTGATGACCTTCTTCCACGAAGCGTCAAAACGACACTCTTCCAAGTGTTTAATGATGCAGTCGTGAGTGAAAACATCATGCGAATGATTGCCATGAAAGCAGCAACCGAAAACGCCAACGACCTTGGCAAGGATTTGCGCCGCGATTACAACAGAGCCCGTCAAGCGCAGATTACAACGGAACTGACTGAAATCATCTCTGGTGCAGCCGCACTCGAAT
>JAKVBR010000002.1 GCA_022447165.1 Phycisphaerales bacterium
ATCGCGTCAACACGATGCCACGCGGACTGCCCGGAGCGCATATGTCCTCCTGGCATGACGGTGGTTTTGCCGCTCTTCTCTCAAAGGAATAACCATTCACTGACGCAATTGATACAATTCCTCTCCTTAGAAATTTCAACATGAACCTGCTCGACCTCATCCAAGAACGCACCATTCGCGTCCCAATCAAATCGACTGATAAGCAATCTGCAATCAGTGAACTTGTTGATGTACTTGGTGATGAGGGCTCAATTGTTGACCCAGACACTGTTCGGCAAGCAGTTTGGGAACGAGAACTTCAACGCACAACTGGCATCGGCGAAGGACTCGCAATACCACATGGACGATGCGAACACCTGCCTTCGATGGTCATGGCGATGGGTATCCCCTTGCAACCAATTGACTTTGCAAGCCCAGATAAGCGACCCGTGGAACTTATCATCTTGCTTGTTTCGCCGACAAACAACACTGCTGACCACATCCAAGCGCTCGGACGAATAAGCCGGCTCATGGTTGACCGAACGTTCAGAGAAGCGGCTTACAAATCAAAAAGTGCAAATGAACTGCATGCGATGTTCACAAATGCACTTAACGATTCAAACTAATTTCGGTTTTGAAGCGAGCTGCCGCGTTCAAACGCTTCTTTCGCAGCGTCTTCGTTGCCTGCAATCGTGTGTGCTTTGGATAACAACATCCACGACGAAGGATCACTTGGCATTGCTTCCGTCATGTGCGTAAAAATTTCTACCGCGCTGTTTGGATTACCAAACTCAATCATCAAGAGTCCATATTGAAGAATGAGCCGCGGATTTTCTGGGTGATACGCTATGGCGTGTTCCGAAGCAGCAATGGAAGCGTCAAAGAGTTGCTGGCGCTTAAGCCACGCGACATAGTCTTCCCAAACGAGCGCCCACTCTGGATTTTCAAGCAAATTGTCTGTGTAAAACGCATCAACATTCATGCGAGAGCCCGTCATCTGCTTCGTTTGTCCGATGAGCATATACACTCGCTCATCTCGACCAACCTGTTCAGCCGCTCGCCATAACAATCGTTCTGATTCCGCAAAATCATTTTCTTGTTCATGCAACTTTGCAAGGGTTGTGTCAACATTTGGATTGCTCAACAATCCAACACCACCATCACCAATTGGACCAGAGAGCGTATAAAACTTGATCGCGCTTTGGGCATCACCATTGTTTAACGATTTGTCGCCAAGCGAGTGGAACGCTGTGACTGCAACGCTTTGTAGAAAAAACAATCCCACAACGAGTGACAAAACCAAAAAGAGAAAGCCCTGCTTTTTCATCGAGCCATGAAACTTCAATTGCGTCTTATGCACATTGACGTTTTCGTCTTTCATGAGCGCCCATGTTTTAACAAGGAACCACATCGTGACAAGCGCCATGCCGACTGCCATCAGCATAGGCGTGGAAGCATACAACCCTCGATATCCCAAAAACGCAATCACAAAGAGCGTTGCAAACACAATCTCTTCATTGATCGTCAAGTCTTGTTTTTGCTTGGTGTCTTCTTTACCTAACGCAGTTTCACCGAATCCTACTGAAAGGGCTTCATTAGGGCACGCATCGACGCAGTCCATAATCTTCATGCATCCAGAGTCAATGACCATTTTGTGAATGTTGACTTCTTCATGAACGCGCACATTCGATGTACATGCTGCAGTGCATTTGCCGCATTGACCACAGTTGTCATTCACGCGAATGCGCATCGGAGACGCTTTGTCGAGCGGCTTAAAGAAACCGCCATATGGACATCCGTATGAGCAGAATCCTTTAGCTCCTAACACATACACCGTGAGAAAACCGCAAATGAACAAAAACGGAATCGCAATGTGCGCCGGTGGAAAAGTATTCCAAAACTCAGTCGTCGTCAGGTGCGTTGTCACACCTGGCCACTGCAATTCGGGTTGTACAAATGGCGCGACTGCTATTCGGTAGAAGAGCGGCCAGATAAACATGTATACGCCGAGTGCAAATGGAAACCACATGAGTAATCTTGAACGGAACGGTTTTGGGCGGATTCCAATTTTGCGAAGGAGCCAATAACAACCATCTTGCAATAAGACGACATGGCACCCCCACCCACAAAACCAACGTCCGAAGATAAGCGTCGATATGAGTGCAAGAATGAAAAAGATTGCGCCAGCGTTGATAACGCCGTTCTTTACGAGTTCCATGCCCTCGGACGGCTCAATCGGCGTGAGTGTTGCGCCACCAAACCAACCATACTTTTTACTGAGCGCCCAAAACACGACATGCGCAATGATCAGCAGTTGGACAATCCACAGAACAGTCCAGCGCCTTTTGTAATTTTTGTTTCGTAAGACGGGTAAAGACACATCAGCATTCATATTGCTTGAATCCATGCCCCACTACTCTAACACAAACTATTAACTTGCCAACAAATCTGAGTGAAGTTGTATTTCGAGTGACTCTTGTATCTTCTCAAGCGCTTTTAACTGAATCTGCCGGATGCACTCTTTTGATACGCCCATTTGTTTGCCTGCTTTTGCGAGTGTTAACAGCGGAGGGTTGTGACCTGCGTGCAAACCAAAACGCCATCTGAGCACATCTTGTTCGCGAGATGTTAACTCTCGCTCAGCATCCCTAATCGCTTGGCGAACTTGTTCTAACACGTCAGAAGATTCATACACTTCGTTCTCCGCGTGAACAAGCTCTGGCTGAGCATCATCGTCAAGGCGAACTGCATGTTGGTGTTTCAACTGATTTTTTCCAAACCGGTTGAATGCAGTGCTTAACGCCCTGCATGCATATGTTGAGAATTTGTAACCGAGTTCGGGGTCAAACCTGTCGACGCTTTTACAAAGAGCGATGTTGCCTTCCGCGACGAGGTCCGCATACTCGCCAAAAGCCCAAGACCGCTTCGCCATTGCCAGAACGAGCGCAAGATTACATTCAACGATGTGTTCTCGTTTTTCCTGTGCTACGCTGTGCCAATGGAGAAGCGAATCGAGATCTTTGCGAGTTCGCTTGGACTTTCTGTTCAGTTTCTTTTGCAGTTTTGAGACACGCATACGAGCGTAGTTGTACTGCCTAAATAGAATTTGCTCCTGTTCTCTTGAAAGGAGCATCTGTCGTTTCTTACTATTTGTGACTTCACAATCAATCGCAGGACAGTACCAAGAAGTTGAATTTCTTGGCACTTCATCGACGTCATCAAAAATGAGGGCCTGTGCATGCTTGCGCCTAAGGAGTGGTGAAGGAACAAAGAACTCGGGTTCGGAGAGAATTTGTTCAATCAGTGCTTGCTCTGAAGTAGAGCAGCGGCGATTGCTTTTTGGCGCAAGTGACGACGATGTGACCTGCTTTTGATTGTGCTTTGTCGAATGAGACATTTGAATTGTTCCCCCGCGTTAGAAAGAAATGACTATGCAATGACGCATAGCACTCCCTCCTACGCTACTCAATTCAAAGTGCGAATCGGTTTTTTGGTTTTTTCTTGCTTTTTCTTGAAAAGGCGCTTATTTGAGTCAAAAACTCACTCTGGTTCGTCACCAGAGAGGTCATAAACCCAACCCTCCATCGCCCGATCCCATGAAAGGATTTCGCCTTCTTGGAAGAACAAACCCAACTCCTTGGTAGCGGCTTCAGGGCTATCAGAGCCATGAATGAGGTTGAAACTGTTGGAAACGCCATAATCACCGCGAATCGTGCCAGCGGCTGCTTGCGAACCAAATGTCGCGCCCATCATTGCTCTGCAAATCGCAATCGCGCCAACACCTTCAAGCGCAAGCACGAGGACGGGTGAACTTGTCATAAAGCTGACTAAACCCGCATAAAACGGCTTTTCTGTGTGTGCTGCATAATGCTCTGCAGCAAGTTCAGGGGTGATTTGCATCATTTTTGCACCAACGACTTTCAATCCCTTTTGTTCAAATCGGGAAATGATTTGACCCATGAGTCCGCGTTGAACTGCATCTGGCTTAAGAATAATGAGCGTTTGTTCCATCTGTCTGTTTCCTCTGTTTTTAAATTCTGAAAAAGTACCCCTAAGAGGGAGAAGGATACCAAAAACAGTGAATTTCAACCACTCCCACGCTACTTTTTGAGTATTCTGCAACTACTTGGGTACGGATGCCCAACGACAACCAAACTGATGAAATTGGACAGAATGGATTATGCCCAACGTCAAATCACCAAAAACGAAAAAAAAGAAATCCCGCGCAAATGTGACTGCTGAAACGATGGCTGCAGGCCAACGTGATATTTCTGTCAGTGAATTTTTTGCAAAAAACAGACACCTTCTCGGGTTTGATAATCCGAGAAAGGCAATGCTTACAGCCATTAAGGAAGCAGTGGATAACGCGCTCGATGCTGCTGAAGAAGCGGGCATCTTGCCCGAGATTTACGTCGAAGTGATGCAGCAATCGGAGACGCGCTTTAAGTTAACGATTAGGGATAACGGTCCTGGCATCGTCAAAGCGCAAATCGAAAACATCTTCGGGAAACTTCTATATGGTTCCAAGTTTCACCGACTCAAAATGAGTCGCGGGCAACAAGGCATTGGTATTTCAGCGGCAGGCATGTACGGGCTCATGACGACCGGCAAACCCGTCATGATTATCTCAAAGACAGGCAAAAAGAAGCCAGCCCATGAAGTTGTACTGAAGATGGACACTTCAAAAAACCGCCCAACCATTATCAGTGATGAAGAACATCCTGAAGATGACAAACTGTTCAAGGACGGACACGGAACACAAGTTGTCATCGAACTTGAAGGGAAGTACCAAAAAGGTCGTCAATCCATCGACGAATATCTTGAACAAACAGCGATTGCAAACCCTCACGCAACGATTACCTACGTCACGCCGTCGAATGAAACCATTGAGTTTCCCAGAGCAATCAATGAACTTCCTGAGGAACCCAAAGAGATTAAGCCCCACCCGAAAGGCATTGAACTTGGCACGCTGATTCAAATGCTTGAACGCACCGATGCCAAACAGTTGAGCGGCTTCTTGACTGGTGATTTTTGCAGAGTTGGTTCAACGAAAGCACGCGAGATTGCTAAAGGCGCTGGGCTCACCGGACAAACTTGGGTGAAAACGATTGGTCATGATGATGCTGAGCGGTTGTATGACTCCATCCAAAACACACGCATTATTGCGCCAAACACAGACTGCCTTGTGCCCATCGGTTCAAAAGCACTTCTAGCAGGACTCCTGAAGGAAGTGCAAGCAGAATTTTTCGCCGCATCTACACGGCCGCCAAGTGTGTACCGCGGCAATCCATTTCAAATTGAAGTTGCAATTGGTTACGGCGGTGGACTTGGACGAGACGACTCAGCAAAAGTGCTGCGTTTCGCAAACAGAGTGCCGCTGCTTTATTCTCAATCGAGTTGTTGTTCATTCAAAGCAGTCGCCGAAACATCGTGGAAGAATTACGGACTAACGCAACCACGAAACTCCATTCCAACTGGCCCACTCGTTGTCATGGTGCACATGATTAGCGTCTGGGTTCCATTTACAAGTGAATCGAAAGAAGCGATTGCAGATTACGATGAGATTCGTAAAGAAATGAAACTTGCACTTCAAGAGTGCGGTCGAAAACTTGGCACATATCTTCGCAGGCGCAAGCGAATGGCTCGCGAGGGTGAACGAAGAAGCGTCTTTGAACGATACATCGGCGAGATTTCTAGGAGTTGCAATGCAATCACTGGAACAGACACTGACAAACTGTATAAAGCCCTCATGAAGCAGGCGAAACGAAAGACTGAAGAAGCAGACGCCCTACTCGATGATGAAGGCAACCCAGTTGATGATGGTGGTCGCCTGAGCAAGGATGAAGATGTCATCATCGTTGACGACTTGCAAGACATTCCAGAGATGCAAGATTCACTTTTTGAAGATGGCAAAAAGAAAAAGAAATCGACCAAGAAGAAAAAGAAAAAAACTACTCGTAAGCGAGCGAAGAAGTAATGGCTAAGAAGAAAACAACGAAGAAGAAAACAACTCGCAAAACAAACCGCGTTGTTGATAAGAAGCGTGACGAGAAGACAAAGAAGAAAATCGAAGCACTCGCTGAAAGTGTCGCCACTAAAGCGCTGAAACAAAAAGAACCCAACTTCGAAATTCCGACACGTTCGATTTCAAACATGAAGTACAACAAGAAGAAGCGTATTCTTGAAATGGGTTCAAACACGCAAACGCGAAGTTTGTTTAACTTAGGACAAGCACGAAAGTTTATGCAATCACTCCTTCTTGCTAAAGGGTGCCGCGATCTCATTGATGCTGAGAAAACACTCAGTTTACGGGGTATGTATTACATGTCGCTGCATACGATTCCAGGAACGAAGGAAAAAACGTTTAACGATCAGGGCGAGTCTGATGGCATTCTTGAAGATTTAGAAGTTTCACTTGATGGACTCCGCGAAGAACTCCATGTGTTTGCCAAGAAGCGTGGCACAATGGTCGGAAACATTTCAATCGTAGACAATGGCGATGAGATTGATTGCAGAAGAATGGGCACAGGTGGTTACGCCATCCCAAGTATCTGCGAGCCAAACGTTATTCAGTTTAAAGACTGCGACGCCGATTTCATCTTGCATGTCGAGAAAGACACCGTGTGGAGCCGTTTTAACGAAGACCGTTTCTGGGAGAAGCACAACTGCATTTTGACAGAGGGTTCTGGTCAACCACCTCGCGGTGTTCGCCGAATGCTTCACCGCATGCACAAGGAGTTGAAACTCCCCGTGTATTGCTTACTTGATTGCGATCCGTGGGGACACTACATCTACAGCGTGATTAAGCAGGGCTCAATCAACCTTGCGTTTGAATCAGAACGGATGGCGATCCCAGACGCGCAATTCCTTGGCATTCGCGCAAATGATTATGAACGATGTGAACTTTCTGATGATGTCAAAATTGATTTGAATGACCGTGACATCACCCGCGCAAAACAAATTGCTGCGTACCCTTGGTTTGAAGGCAAACGCGACTGGCAACGAGAAATTAAAACGATGCTCGGTAACGGTTTTAAGATGGAAGTCGAATCCCTCATCACCAAGGATATCTCATACGTCACGGAAGAATACGTCCCCTCACGCCTCAAAGAAGGCGATTTTTTGGATTGAAAAAAGTCTTTTGACTTTCGATAGAATGCGAGTACACTTGGAGTGTTCAGCTTCGTGTTTGCACGACTATGTCTGTCTGCAAACTGCAAGAACGAAAGAGAGGTCTACGAATGACACCAACAATTGTTGAAGAACTTGATTTACCGGAAAGTCCAGAAACTGTACTCATTGCAGACGATGAACTGCTCGTTGCGCAGGGCATTATGGCTGTGCTTCAGTCAATTGGTTATGAAGTCATCGGCCCATACAAAAATGGCGAAGAAGCAGTGCAAGCGTGCAAAGAAACACCCCCAGATATGGCACTACTCGATATTCAAATGCCAGTCATGGATGGCATGAAAGCAGCGCACATCATTTTTCATGAACTTGATATTCCAGTCGTCATGCTTACGGCGTATTCGGACGACACCTATCTTCGCAATTCTCATGCTGCAGGCGTGTTTGGTTTTCTCTTAAAGCCAGCGAGCAAGGAACAACTTTGCGCAGGGCTTTCAGTTGCTTGGCAACGATTTCTAGACCACATTACACAGCGAAGTCAAATCGTTGACTTGAAGCAACGCCTTGAAGATCGCAAACTCATTGAAAAGGCGAAGTGGATTATTGTTCAGCGCAAAAAAGTCGGCGAGCCCGATGCAATGAAGATGCTTCAAAAGCAATCACGTAACTCCCGCAAGTCACTTGCGTCTGTAGCAAGAGCAGTCGTTGATAGCGACGGTTTACTCTAACACGCAGAGTGAATGTTTCTTTATGGTGTATATCACCTTGCTGTGCTTCCCAATGGTGTCGCCATCAAGTTGAACAAATGCTGGCGAATCTGTTGATACCGTGATAGATTCACCGCGAAGTTGTACTGCGTCTTGGTGGTGCAAATGCGTCCCCTTTTTCATGAGCCGTAACCATTTCAAAAACTGAAGCCGAGTCCGTATTGGAAGAAAGACGACATCGAGTAGTCCATCATCAATGATTGCTTCTCTTGCTGGGTTTAATCCCCTGGCATACGCGCGGCTATTTGCAACGACTGCAAACCCTGTTTGATGTTCCAGGGCAGTTGCGTCGTCGACATCGATTGAAATTGTTGGCGGTAAAAAGTTCGAAAATGTTTTTAAGATTGGAACCGAATAAGAGAAATGCGTAATGGAAGTACCCCTCGATGCAGCAAGCCGAGCAACGACATCTGCATCAAACCCAACTGAGCCCATCAATACCATGAATGCGTCATTTGCAATTGCGGTATCAATGGTCTTTACTTTTGCGTTCATGATTGTATTTGCAATCGTTTCCGGATCAGTTGAAAGCGAGAGCGACTTCGCAAACAAGTTTTCAGTGCCTGAAGCAGCGTGATACACCGGTATAGACGTCTCAACAAGCATGCTTGCAATTTGCCGAAGCGTACCATCTCCACCGACTGCAATGACTGCATCTGGCTTTGATTGAAGTATCGGCATGAACCACTCACTAGGATCTGTTGGTTGCGTTGGGCACATTTCGACATCACAAGGGTGTTGGACTAACTCAGCAGCAATCGCAGTTGCAAATTGGCTTGCTCGTCCTCGACCAGAAACTGGGTTGTAAGCAATGAGAATCCGCTTCACGCTCATCATGGTACATGGACTCCGCAGGGAATGCCTTGACTTTCCTTATCCATCTGCGTAGCATTGAAAATGATCAGTTTCAATTCAACTACTATTGGTTCATCAAGTTTCACATCGTGCCTCAGGTCGAAGGATTCAAATTTCCAAAATGATTCGAATGAGGGGCGTTTGTTTGAGTTGATACTGTTAACTCAGCGGCAAGCACACAACAAAGTCGCTGCCCTGCCCAACTGTTGAATCGACATTGATGTGCCCACCATGTTCTTGAATGATGCGGTGCGTTGTCGGTAATCCAAGACCAGTCCCCCCCCGCTTTGTGGACACATAAGGATGGAAAATTTCTTCGACCTTTGCTTGGTCAATACCGCTACCCGTGTCAATGATGTGTAACTGCGCTTCGTGCTTTTGCACATCAAGGCGGATCATAAGTTCTTTGTCGATGCTTTCGCTCATCGCTTGAACAGCGTTAATCAGTAAATTGAGGATCGCCTGTTTTAAGAGCGGCGCATCGATGTCGACCATTACAGACGCATCAGGCAACTGCATTCGTAACACGATGCCTTCGTTGTCGCACTGTGAATGATAGAAGTCTTCGAGTTCTTCAAGAACAAGACGCAAATCTTGTACGCTGCAATCGAGTTTCATTCGCCCAGCAAACTGAAGAAAGTCATCGAGAATACCCCGAAGGCGTTCAACTTCTCGTGAAAGCGATTCCAACCGCTTTGTGATTCGACTCATTTCATCTTGCTTGATATCGAGTTGTTCAACATCTTCAGCAAGGAGTTGGGCGTTGAGCCCAACTGTTGAAAGCGGATTCTTGATTTCATGCGCAAGCCCTGATGTCATGTTTCCGATTTCTGCCATGCGTTCGGATGCCTGCGCGCGTTTCATCGCATCTTCTAATTTTTTGACATCACGCTTGTGCCGCCAAAGTGCAAATGGCAAAACAGACACCGCCCCAAGGGCGATGCCTGTTATCAGCCATGTTCCGGAAAACATTGTTTAGTTTTCCACCGTCTCAGCTTCTGCTTTTTCTTCTGATGCTTCGTTTTCTTTCTCAGCATCTTTCAGAAGTGCTTTCACGGAGAGTTTAATTCTGCCTGTGTCATCGACATTGATGACTTTCACTTTGATTTTGTCACCGACCTTACAGATGTTTTCGACTTTCTCGACGAAGCCATCAGCGAGTTCAGAGATGTGACACATGCCATCAGTTCCAGGTGCAATTTCGATGAATGCACCGAAGTCGCGAGTTGAAACAACTTTGCCTTCAAAGACGCTACCGACTTTGATTTCTGCTGCAATTGCTTCAACTGCTGCTTTCGCTGATTCTGCAGCTTCCATATTTACGGAACTAATGAAGACGATGCCGTCATCGTTAATGTCGATGGTTGCGCCGGTGTCTTCAGTGATTTGACGGATTGTTTTGCCACCAGGACCAATGAGTTTACCGATCTTCTCTGGGTCGATTGCAATTGAAATCATGCGTGGCGCATATTCACTCATCTCGCTTCGTGGTGCTGGGATACAGCCCTCCATTTGGTCAATGATGTCGTGACGACCCTTGCGAGCCATTTCAAAAATCTCTTCAAGTTCATCGAACCAAAGACCGCGCGCCTTCAAGTCAAGTTGAACGCCGGTGATGCCTGTCTTCGTACCACAAACTTTAAAGTCCATGTCGCCGAAGAAGTCTTCTTCACCAATGATGTCCATCACGCGAATGACTTTGCCTTCGTCGTTACTAAAGCGGCCAACGCTAATGCCAGCACATGTGCTTTGAATTGGAACGCCTGCGTCCATGAGTGCAAGACAACCACCGCACACACTTGCCATTGAAGATGAACCGTTTGATTCAGTAATGTCACTGACAAGTCGAATGGTGTATGGGAACTCTTCTACATCAGGCAAGATGCCTAAAAGTGAACGCTCAGCAAGTGCGCCGTGACCGATTTCTCGGCGACCAGGGCCCATGATACGACCTGCTTCGCCTGTACAGAATGGCGGGAAGTTGTAATGAAGGTAGAACTTCTTCGCGTATTCTGGCATGAGTCCATCAACGATTTGTTCATCCTTACCTGTGCCAAGTGTACATGTCACAAGTGATTGTGTTTCGCCTCGTTGGAAGAACGCACTACCGTGTGTTCTTGGGAAAATTTTCGTTTCCATCTCCAAATCGCGGATTTGGTTAAACTCACGACCGTCAGCACGCGTGCTCTCATCAACGATGAGCTGGCGAGTGCATTTCTTTTCTAGTTTTCTAAACGCTTCTTTTGCTTCACGCTGCGTCTTTTCAGCAGCCATGTACGCTGTGTAGCTCGCGTCTTCTGGAAGTGCAAAGTGCTCTTCAATCATTGATTCGCGAAGAGCGTTGACTGCTTCGTTGCGTTCTTCTTTACCACCGATGCGTCTCGCTTCAAGCATTTTCTCTTTTACGAGTTCAGCAACTTTTGCAGTGACTTCTTCGCTTGGAAGTGCGAGGTCGCCCATGCGTTTTTCAGTTGTGCCTGCTTTTTCAGCAAGTTCGTTTTGGAGTTCAAGAATTGGCTTGATGCCTTCTTCGTAACCAAACTTGATTGCGCCCATCACGCATGCTTCGTCGACTTGCGCTGCACCGATTTCAATCATGTTAACGCCGTCGCAGTGACCTGAAAGAACAAGGTCTAAGTCTGAGTACTGCATTTGTGTTTGGGTTGGGTTGAGGACGTATGTTTCACCGTCGTCAGTCATGATGCGACCAATACGGACTGTTGCAACTGGGCCTTCAAATGGTGAGTCAGTTAAGCAGAGCGCCGCTGATGCGCCTGTGCATGCAATGATATCTGCGTCGTTTTCACCGTCGTGGCTCATCACCCACGCTTGGATTTGACATTCGTCAACATATCCGTCAGGGAAGAGCGGACGAATCGGTCTATCCATCAATCTCATTGTGAGGATTTCTTTTTCGTTTGGCGCGCCTTCTCGTTTTCGGAATCCTCCAGGGAATTTGCCTGCTGCAGATGTGCGCTCTCTGTAGTCACACTGAAGCGGGAAGAAGTCCAGACCAGGTCTTGGGTTTGCACGCATTGCGGTACACATCACGACTGTATCGCCGTATGTCACCATCACGCAACCACTTGCCTGCTTTGCAACTTGACCGGTTTCAAATCGCATCATGCGATTACCGATTTCTCGTTCTACGATTATTTTGGTACTCATCGAAGTACTCCTATTGTGTTAGGCAGTCCCGATGCACCTGCTTGATGTTTCAAGCGACAGAAGACGAGGCATAGGCGTTGACTATGGCTTGTCCACTGCCACCAGTAAAAAGGGTTTGCAACGGAACCGCGTGTCTCGAAACTTGGGTTACTTACGCAATCCGAGTTTTTGAATGGTATTTTGATACGCTTCGCGATTAGTCCTTGAAAGGTATGAAAGCAAGCGGTTTCGCTTGCCTACCATCATGATCAAGCCCCTCCTTGAGTGGTTGTCATGCTTGTGGGATTTGAGATGTTCTGTCAACTCAACAATTCGCGTTGTTAAAGAAGCGATTTGTACTTCTGGCGAACCACAATCGCTCTCATGTCGTTTAAAATCTGCTGTTTCAGTCGTCATTGTTTGTTTCTTTTCCTCTTTTGAATTGAATCGACTAGTTTACCAAATTTTCACCCATCTTACCACTCATTCCCGCTTGGAAATACAGACCGGAAAACCCCCCAAATGAGCATAAAAATACTGATTGCAGACAAATTAGCCCCGGAAGGTGCCACATACCTCAAAGGGCAGCCAGAAGTCGAAGTCATTGAAAACACAGGGCTTGCGGGCGATGAGCTCGTCCGAGCAATTGCTGAAGTTGATGGCGTGATTGTTCGTTCTGCCGTGAAACTGCCACAAGATGTGTTAGACCAAGCATTTAAGAGCGACGAGTGCCATTTAAAAGGCATTGCGAGGGCTGGCGTCGGCGTCGATAACATCGACCTAGAAACAGCCACAAAATATGGTGTTGCAGTCATGAATTCTGCCTCAGCAAGCACGATTACCACTGCTGAACTTGCATTTGCCCTAATGATTTCTCTCGCTCGGAATGTCGCTTCTTCAAATGCCGTCTTTAGAGATGGCGGATGGGACCGCTCAGAGTATGTAGGTGTTCAACTTGCGGGGCGCACGCTTGGCATCGTGGGCATGGGCAGAATCGGACAAGCCATGGCAAGGCGCGCGATTGCATTTGGTATGGAAGTCATCGGGTTTGACCCATTCATGAAGGAGTCCACTGCTCTTGATGGAAATGTTCGCATGCTCGAAACATTTGATGAACTCATCAGTCAAGTCGACATCGTTTCATTCCATGTTCCAAAAACTGAACAAACAGATGGCATGCTTGGTTCGACGCAGTTTGCAAAAGCCAAAGATGGCTTGCTTGTGATTAATGCTGCTCGCGGCGGGATTGTCAATGAAGAAGCGCTCGTCGAAGCGCTTGACTCCGGCAAGTGCGCAGGCGCGGCAGTTGATGTGTATCACTCAGAGCCCCCAGTCGATGACCACCCATTTAGGAGCCATCCAAAAGTATTAGCAACCCCGCACCTTGGCGCTTCCACAGTTGAAGCGCAGGAAGCAGTTGCAGTAAATGCGTGCGCATCACTGCTTCGGTACCTTCGCGGTGAAGGCCTTGAAAGTGCTGTCAACGCTGGCGGACTTGACCTTGAACTCAATGGCCGGCAACGCACATATGTGGAACTTGCAACTCGCATGATTCTTCTACTTGGCACAGTGGCGAATATTCAAAACACGAAGGAAGTGCATGTTGAACTGTGCGGCAAAGCAACTGCAGGCAAGGGCGACACGATTGCACGGTACGCACTTGTTGCGTTGTTACAACAATGTTGTGATGAGCCCGTATCGATAATCAATGTAAGTGCCATAGCACGCGAACTTGGCGTGAGCGCCACGCATGATGTCGGACCTGCAGATGCAATTGATGCCATCACGATTCGCACAAAGGGCGAACACGAACACACCATTGAAGGAACAGTTCATGCTGATGGCATGCCGAGAATCACAAACATTGAAGGCAGACAGATTGACATGGTGCCAAGCGGTCACATGATTACGCTCTTTAACAACAATAAGCCGGGCATGGTCGGCAAAGTTGGTGAAGTGCTTGGTGAAGCATCGCTCAACATTGACGAGATGATCATTGGCAAAGCTGATGATCAAGACATGGCGATGATGATTATCAAAGTGAGTCAATCTCCAAGCGAAGAGATCCTCGGTACGCTTGGTTCACTCGATGGCGTGAGTAAAGTCGCTTCAGTGCAAGTGACTTAAGTTTAACTATTCGAACTTCGACAACCATTCACAGGCTGCGTTCACGCCGTCTGTGATGTTATCTTCGCTACAAGCAAACGAAAGTCGAACATGTTCGTCTCCGCAACCACCAAAGTCAGTTCCTGGAACGACTGCGACGCTCGCTTCGTCAAGTAGCGCAGTTGCAAATGAGACCGCATCTGTGATTAGCGTTCCACCTGGTGACGTCTTGCCGTAGTAATGTGACACTTTTGGAAACGCATAAAACGCGCCGGTTGGTTTTGGGCATTCGACATTTGGCCATTTGCTAATGAGGTCGTGCATCAGTGTTGCGCGTTTTGCAAAGATTTGACGCATTGACTCGACCTCCTCGGTGAGCCCGAGTGCGACAGGAATTGCTGCAAATGTAAAACTTGTAATCGATGTGTTGATTTGACTTTGAAGCGTATTCATCGCCTTCGCAACCGCACCGTCATTTCCGGGGGAGCAGGTGTAGCCAATTCGCCACCCAGTCATCGCAAATGCTTTTGACAAGCCGTTGATTGTAATGACTCGGTCAGCAATCTCTGGAATGGCACCAAAAGAGAGGTGCTCAATATCTGTATAAATAAGTCGCTCATAAATTTCGTCGCTGATGATGTAGACATCAGGATACTTTTCAAGCATCGCAGCAATCTCCCGGGTTTCCTCTGGGGAGTACATCGTGCCGCACGGGTTACTTGGCGAGTTGATGAGAATCGCTTTGGTGTTTTCAGTGATTGCCTTCTCAAGTTCATCTGGCGTACATTTGAAATCACTTTCTACAGTCGATGGCACATCCACCATTACGCCGCCTGCAAGTTCAATCATTGGCTTGTAACTCACCCACGCTGGCGTCGGCACAATTACTTCTTCGCCCTTGTTCGGGTTAATGATTGCCATCAGCGCAAGATTGATTGACATTTTTGCGCCAGCGTTAATCGAGATGTGCGACTCAGAACAATCGATGTTATTTTCTTCTCGCAGTTTCTTTGCGATGGCTTCTCGTGCCTCTGGCGTGCCTTTCGATGGCATGTAATGAGTAACGCCATCTCTGAGCGATTGAATCGCTGCATTTGAAATTGCTTCAGGCGTCGCAAAGTCGGGCTCGCCTGCACCAAATGCATAGATGTTCTCGCCATTTGCCTTCATCTCTTTCACCTTCGCGCTGATTGCGAGGGTGATTGATGGCGGAATTGAAGTGGCTCGAGTTGATAGTTCCATGGTCGAAAGATTCGCAGTTGTTGACATCTGCGTAGGGTACAATAACCCCTTCTCTGTTACTATGCCTAAGCATGCATTTTGAAGCGCATCAACCAATTATTGACGACTTAGAGGCGCGGATTTTAACCATCCGTGACTCTCTTTGACTTTGATACAAAAGTAGACAATAGAGACGCACTTCAACAGCAAATGAACGCCGCTGATTTCTGGGAGAATCAAACTGCAGCCCAGAAAGTCATTGATGAGTACAAAGTGCTCAAGGCGCAGACTGAAGATTTAGAAAACGTCATCAGTGATTTTGAGGATGCCCAAGTTGGGTACGACCTTGCGAAGGAAGCAGGCGATGATGACCTCCTTAAGGAAGTCGATGAACAACTCTTTACACTCCAAAACCGCATGGATAAGGTCGAAACGCAGTCTCTCCTCAATGGCAAACATGACCACCGAAACTGCTTTGTTTCAATTCAATCGAGAGATGGTGGAACTGAAGCCGACGACTGGGCGTCCATTCTTGACCGCATGTACAAGAACTTCTGGGAACACAAAGAATTTAAGATTGAAGAGGTTTCGATGACGCACGGTACTGAGGTCGGCATCTCTGAAGTTACGTATCACATCAAGGGACCAATGGCGTATGGATACATGTCTTGCGAACGCGGCACACACCGCCTTGCTCGCGTGAGCCCATTTAACGCTCAAGGCAAACGCCAAACAAGTTTCGCAACTGTTGATGTCATTCCTGAGTTTGATGAAAAGGATGTCGAAATCGATGATAAAGACATCGAGTTTACAACCTTTGCAAGGTCATCAGGTCCGGGTGGTCAGAATGTAAATAAGGTGGCATCTGCTGTTCGCATTGTGCATAAACCAACTGGCATTATGGTCGTGAGTTCAACGCATAAAGCGCAACTTCAAAATCGAAAGCAAGCGATGCGCATTCTTCAAGCGAAACTTGAACAACTTGAAGAAGAACGAAGACAAGTCGAACTCGACCAAGCAATGGGCGGTAAGGTCGACCAAGGGTGGGGTTCACAGATTCGCAGTTATGTCTTTTATGACAACCGCGTCAAAGATCACCGAACAAATTTTGAAGTGGGAAATCCTCAAACTGTTTTAGACGGTGCGCTTGATGGCTTTATTGATGCTGAACTCAAGCGTCGCCGCTCTGCGAAGGGTTAAGCGTTTTCATCATTCGAACGTGGGGCATGTTGTTCATCGTGAACTCTTCGCCTACTGTGTTAAAACCGTGCTTAAGATAAAAGCCCTCAACATGCTTGCGGGCAGTGCACCAAACGCCCTCATGAAGTTTACCGAGCACAGCAGTGATGAGTATTGAACCAAGACCATGTCCATGTAAATCTTCACGGACTGCCATGGAACGCAGTCGCCAAGGACAACCCTCGCAATCAACATGCGATTCCGGCAAGATGCTCACGATCGCAACAATGTCAGCATTGTCGTCTTGCAACGCCATGTGTAGCGCGCGCTTGTCGCCGTCTGTATCAAACGTCCAGTTTTCTTTGGGTTGATTCGGGCGAAGGACTGTCGAACGAAGCGCATAACAATCTTCTGCTGTCACAACAATCGGTTTCATTTTCGCAATCGTACTACGCGGCACGGTGGAAGATTACACCAAACAGGATTTTCACCACCCTGAAACTCGCGCATTCTCGCGTTAATGTCTGCAGTCCGTTCCTCAGTTGCCTTGCGCAACGTAGGGGTGCCGAACACTGCCTTGATGGTTCGCATTCCAAGATATTCAAAGTATACGAGTTCGCTACCTTCTTTGAGTAGCGCGAGCATCGTTTGGAAGAGTTCTTCGACAAGTTCCACAGGGAAGTTGTTAAATGGTAAGCCACAAATGATGGTATCAAACTCGCCCTCAAGTTCCGCTTCTTGAAGGAGTTCATTGTGGAGTTTGATGATGATCTCTGGATTGTTTTCGCTAAATGAAGCGAGCATGTTCGTTTCAATGTCCTCGCAGAACGTTTCATTCATTTCAACGATATGGAATTCATCGCCACTTTGTAGCGTTTTCAAAATCGCTTTGGTAAACGAGCCAGTCCCACAACCGACCTCAAGGATTCGTTTTTGCTCGCCATGCTGTATTGAAGCGACCATCTCACCCGCAAGAAAACGCGATGAAGGTGCGATTGCACCCGTCGCGTGATAATTCTTGATTGCCTGAGAGACGAAGCGAATCACTTGCTTGCTTGAGCGGTTGTTTTCTCTTCAGCAAGGGTGACAAGTTTGTCGAATGCTTGAGGATCTTCAATCGCCATTTGGCTGAGCATTTTTCGGTTCAGCAAAATGCCTGCGTTCTTCAGACCATTCATGAAACGGCTGTAACGCGTGCCACGCATTCTGCATGCAGCAGTAATCCGCGTAATCCAAATTCGCCTAAAGTCACGGCGGCGAGCACGGCGGTCACGGTATGCATATTGACCAGCGCGTGTGAGCGCGACTTTTGCTTGTTGTTTATGTCTACTTTTTGTTCCCCAGTAACCGCGAGCTTCGCGGAGGATTCTTTTTCGTGCTTTGTTTCTAGCAGCACCTTTTCTTACGCGTGGCATGTGTTGCCTCCTTTGTCATCTGGTCGGGGGTTATGCTGAGTGCTTAACGCTTCAACCCGCCAAATAGTCGTGTTCTCAAATTAGTTTGATGTCAATCGTTCGTTTAACATTGCACCAATGCGTTTAATGTCTGCCTTACCAACATAGTTGGGCTCTCTATATGAACGCATGAGTTTGCCTGATTTGTGGCTGCGGAGGTGACCGCCAAATGCACGGCGAACCTTCACCTTGCCTTTCGCAGTAATGCGAATTCGTTTGAGCAGGCCTTTATGTGATTTCAACTTTGACATACAAAATCTCCAATTCGAGCCACGTAGTGTAGCAGAATTCGCCAATTGTGAAAACTGCATCTTCTAGTAACTATGACGTAGACAATGCGTACTTTCGGGGGTTAATGGGTCAAAAAGATGTCGATGGAGCGGTTTTGGCCGTCAAGAATCCAGATTCGGTCTTCGCCGATGATAGGTGGACCTTGGCGAGTTGAGCCATCGTCTTGGAGTTGATTTTGTCCAAGTGAACCGTGATTTTGGGATGGCGTGAGTGGGTCGCACTGCTCACCCTCAATGAGTTTGTTCAGAATTGGGTTTCGATCACTCAAAAGGATGATGACGCGCCCGCGCTTCTGGAGGTTATCCCAAAGTTCTTTGGATTGTGTTTGGTAACTAAACCCACTCTCTTCGCCCCCATGGCCTGGGCAATTGAGATGGTTTTGGTCGCAGTATCCGAGATTGACGAGTGCATCTTCGTCTGTTCGGTGTGGCATGAATCCGCTAAACATCGATGCAAGATTGTCTGCTTCTTCGGTTGGCATGGCGCCGTTGTGGTCTTGCGCGAAGTTAAAGAGCCCCTGCCCGACCATCGCCATGTTTTGAGCGCACTGATTACTGATTGAGCGAGCTCTTGCGTTTCGACCAACCATGATAAAGACAGACGCCACAATCAAAAGGACTGCGGCGACGCTGACAAAATCTGGAATGCGGATTCTAAACCCGCCAGTTAATGGTTCAATGTCATTGGTTGTAATGGACATGCGTTCTGCTTGCTTTGTGTCATATTGATTGATGCGTGCAAGCGTTGCGTCAATAAGTGTGTCTGAGGCATCTTCAACTGGGTATGCGTTTAACAGTCCAAGCGTTTGCAACACTGATGTTGCGCGTTGTTGTTCTTCGTCTGTGAGTTCACCTAGTGCTTCGAGATCAAAACCAGCATCAGACAGTCGGTCGACCATCAATGCATCTTCTTCTGAAAGTCCTAAGTGTTCAAACTCTGTCATCGTTACTGCTCTTCCTGTGAACTTTGCCACGCATTTCGAAATGCTGCTACTGCAGCATGCAACCGACTTTTAACTGTGCCAAGTGGAATTTCAAGAGAATCTGAAATTTGAACGTAACTCATTTGTTGGAAGTAATTCAACAACAGAATCTCCCGCAAATGAGTTGGGAGTTCATCGACAGCTTTGCGTACATCATTGATTTGCTCGCTGTTGAGTAGTTCTGCATCTGGCAACTCCGTATCGCTTTCCATTAAATCTACGAAGCGTGCTGTTTCACCTTCGCCTCCACCAATTTCCTGCGACAGTGACATCACTGTTCGCTTGGAGTGTTTACGATGCCAGTCCCGCCCTTTGTTCGCTGCAATTGTAAATAACCACGGTTTAAATCGTCTTTTTGGGTCAAAAGTTGCCCCAGAGATGTGAATTTGGAGAAAAGTTTCCTGAAAAACGTCTTCAGCGGCTGCTTTTGATCCTACAAACCGGATGAGGAAATGGAGCAGTTCGTTCTTGTAGCGGTCCATCAATTCTGGATATGCGCTGCCATCACCATCTAAATGAGCCACCAATAGTTCTTCATCTGTACGAATTTCGGCTTCTTGACCACTCATTGTCTTTACAGACTACGCTATATAGGATGCGCCCGCAATCGCTACCTCTTATACTTCCCCTCTTTCTCATGAGTTGTCATTCACCGATTCAATCAAATGAACAAGTACAGTTCTTGTATTTTGATGGTTGCCCGAATACGCCATTACTGTATGAGCGACTGGTCGAAGCATGCCCAGATGTGCACATCGAACGCATTGATTTAACGACGCTTAGCGATGGCGATCCACTGCTTGGATGGGGCGCGCCTACAATTCTTGTTCATGGCAAGGATTTGTGCGGTCTAGAACCAAGCCCTTCAAAGTCAATTTCATGCAGAAACTGGTCACACGGTCTACCAAGTGTCAGCGACATCAAAAAGAAAGTGAGCGTGATTAAGTGACCGGATGGTGGGTGCACGAGTTATGGCAAAACGGTCAAGGGACTGAACTTGTTTCGTGGATTTTCTGGGTGATTGCGGCAATCACACTTCACGAACTCGCACACGGTTGGGCTGCCATCTATGAAGGCGATGACACGCCGATTACTACTGGACACATGACTGCAAACCCGATTGTGCACATGGGTGTACCATCGATTGTCGTCTTTTTGTTACTTGGCATTGCGTGGGGGCTCATGCCAATTAATCCGTACCGATTTCGACATGGCAAATGGGGACGCATTCTTGTTGCGGCTGCTGGACCAGTGATGAACTTAGTGCTTGCGTTCATCACGCTGACCATTCTTGCGTTTGTCATTGATTTGGAAGGCGAACAAACAGATCTCACTATTTTTCTCTTTACGGGCGGGTTTTTAAACCTCGTGCTCTTTGCATTTAATCTGCTACCGATTCCGCCCTTAGACGGCTCAGTGATTCTTTCAAACTTGTCGACGACTGTTGCGAGGTGGTATAGCCATCCACAAGCGGGCATCGCAGGGCTCTTGTTTTTGCTCTTCCTTATTTGGACAAATGCGGCTTCTTTTGCCTTTATGTTCGCTCATCAGGTCGCAGGAGCATATGTAGGAATCTTGTATACGCTGTTTTCATCGTAGCATTTGCCACGCAGGTCATTTTTGATACAATATTCCGTTCGCAAAGTCGCTTTGTGTAGCGTCTCCGCACGGCCCTTGTTGATGGTCTTCAACGGCTCTACGGAACGCAGTGGCAAGAATAGCTACGAGCAAAGCCCAACAGAAGGAGTACAACGATGGTTGTATTGCGATTAAAGAGAATGGGTCGACGTCATCGACCGTTTTACCGACTAGGTGCAATGGACAAACGTTCACAACGAGACGGTCGAGTCATCGAAGAACTTGGTTGGTACGACCCAATCGCCCCAGAAGATAAACAACTCAACTTGAAGCCAGACCGAATTGATTACTGGCTCAGTGTTGGCGCGCAGCCATCAAGGACTGTCGCAAGTTTGCTCAAACGAGCAGACATTGACCCAACCCCAGGGAAAAAACTCGGGTAAGGGCGCGACTTTCATAAGTCGCTAAAGGTCCTATGATGCGGATCGACATTTTGACATTATTTCCAGAGATGCTTGAAGCGACTTTGGATACGAGCATTGTCAAACGTGCACGAGATGCAGGGCATGTCGAAATCAACACCTTCGACATCAGAGATTGGGCCGAAAACAAACACCGAAAGGTCGATGAAAGACCATTTGGTGGTGGACCAGGGATGGTCATGATGTGTCAACCACTCTACGACGCAGTCAAAGCGGTTGAACGACAATCAAATATTCCAACTCAGCGTGTGCACTTTACCCCGCAAGGTGAACCGCTCACGCAAGAACGAGTTGAGCAACTTGCAAAGGAGAAACATTTACTTCTCATTGCAGGTCACTATGAGGGTATCGACGAGCGTGTCATTGAGATGCTTGAACCCCTCGAACTGAGTACAGGTGATTATGTACTCAGTGGTGGAGAACTCCCTGCACTGCTTCTTGTTGACGCAGTTGTCAGACTTCTCCCTGGCGTTCTTGGTCATGCAGATTCTGCAGCCGAGGATTCCTTTTCACAGCGGGATGCAGACGGAAACCGTGTGCTCGACTGCCCGCACTACACACGTCCTCGTGTTTGGAATGAAATGGAAGTGCCAGAAGTTTTGTTAAGCGGAGACCACGACGCTGTGGACGCTTGGCGACAAGAGCAATCAAGAAAACGCACAGCGTTGCGAAGACCTGACTTGCTCAAAACAGAGGAAGTTGACCCCTGAGCAGATGCTCAAGTCACACCTGTTGCAACAGCACAGGACTACATGAAAAGGAGTACCACATGGGTACGCAACAACTCATTGAATCAGTAACACAAGGTCAACTTCGTGAAGAGGGCTTCTTCCCAGAATTCACGATTGGCGACACAATCAACGTGCACTACACAATTGTCGAAGGCGACAAAGAACGTGTGCAGGTTTTTCAAGGTGTATACATCAGCCGCAACAATCGCGGCGTCAACGAAACAATCACAGTTAGACGGATTGTTGCCAACGAAGGTGTAGAGCGGATTTTCCCACTTCACTCACCTCGTATTGCTAAAATCGAAGTCGTTCGCCGTGGTGATGCACGTAGAGCGAAACTGTACTACTTGCGAGACAGAGTTGGTAAGTCACGTAGACTTCGTGATCAACGACGTGGACTTAAGAATGCGTAAGTTTCAGAACTAAAAAGTATAAAAAAGAAAAGAGCACTTCAAATGAAGTGCTCTTTTCTTTTGTCAGGATGGATCAAAATACACTGAGATTAGCCCGCCTTGCGGTAGGAATCTCGATCTCTGAAAAATGAGCTCGCTGCGGACTTCGGCTTGGCTTTCGCTTTACCATTATCTGCTAGCGGGCTACCGATTTTGAACTGAGGTGAGAGTGGGGTCGTCCCCTCCGACGATCCCTGCCATGAGTTTTGCTGTGGCTTGCTTCGTTTTGCACGAGCAGCCTCAATGGAGCGAGCCATTGCTGCGAGCATAGGTCTTACGTGTTCAGATGCGTTGTGACTTTTATTCATGGTGTGTACCTCATATGCCCACAGATGTGGGTAAAAAACTATCGACAGCACAACAGGGCGACTTTTGCGGAAGTTGGAAAATTTTTGCGTCCAATAACGACACATGCCCTGTGCATGAGAGATAAGTCCCCCACTTCGAAATTCTTTCAGGAATCTCGGCGTTGCTCGCGAGCAATCCGCGAAACTTCGTCGTAAATCGTCTCTAGTAGCCCAACCATAGGGAATTTTGCATCCATGGGAGAGATACCAAGACGGCGAAGTAGTGTGTGCGGCAAGTGAGGTGGCATCGGTGCTCTGTCTGCATCTTTAGGTGAATGAGGCATACGCCAGAAGTCCTCAAGACACGATTCAAAGGGTGCAAGTTCAGGCAGTTCGTCTTCGCGGATGCTACTGTGGGCTTTGGCTTGACCCTTTGCATCGAGCGTTCTTGCTTGACGCAGTTTCATCAGCAGGTCGTCTTTATCAGTTCCACGCATTTCAAAATAACGAAGCGGTGTGGCAAGCAAACGTTCAGCAGTGAGGAATAGCGCTGCTGCAGCATGTTTGCACGGTTTTTTATCATTGCACGTACATGTCGATTCAATGTCACCGATAAATGGTGATTGCTTACATTCTCTAAGCATTGCTGCAAGTGTTGGCGGAATTCGCCCTGCGGACAAACGCGCTGCCATTCTGGCTTCAACCGCCATGAGTTTTGCAACCTTCATCCAACCATCTGAAGTGAGCACTGGCACTTTGATGGTTAACTTAAATGGCTTTTCTTCGGTGCACTGCACACTCGCTGTGATTTCACCTTCGCTGAGTTTGAGCGTTCTGATTTGGCCATCCATTGCATATGTGAGCCCTGCAACCATTCGGTCTGGCGAAAAGTTTGCATCGATTGACTCAATCACCCATGACGCTGGTGCATGAAGCCGCAAATCTTCCATTGCGGTTTTAAGCTTCATGTTCGCTTTGCCCTTCTTTGGAGGAATCACTGGCTTCATGCGTCACTCTCCATTGCGGATTCTCTAAGGACAAGCATTTCTCTTAGTTGTCCAACTGACAAGTCTGAAATCCAGTTTTCGCCTGAGCCAACAATGTTCTCAGCGAGTTCCATCTTCTGTTCAATCATTTGGTCAATGCGTTCTTCAAGCGTTCCTGTACAGACAAATTTGTGCACTTGAACAGTTCGTTTCTGTCCAATCCTAAACGCCCTGTCAGTCGCTTGATTTTCAATCGCTGGGTTCCACCATCTGTCAAAGTGGAATACGTGGTTTGCCGCAGTGAGGTTAAGACCAACGCCACCTGCTTTGAGCGAAAGAATAAACACTGGAACATTTCCATCTTCCGCTTGGAAGCGATCGATGAATTGTTGTCTTCGCTTTGGCGGCGTTCCTCCATGCAAGAAAAGCGTCTCGCAATCGAGGTCATGTTGAATCATTGCAGAAAGTAATCGACCCATTTCTCTGAACTGCGTAAAGACGAGTGCTTTTTCACCCGTTGCAACAACTTCTTCAAGCAGTGACATGAGTCGCTGCGCTTTACCTGATCGTGAGGACTGTAATCCAAGCGCCCCAGTGTCTTTTTGCGTGACACCGTCTTGGTGACCTGCTTGGCTGTAATGTGCTGGATGGTTGCAAATCTGTTTGAGTTTCACAAGTGTTGAGAGCACAAGTCCGCGGCGCTGGATACCTTCGGAACGTTCCACTTCGCTCATCATTCGATTCACAACTTGCTCGTACATGCCCGCCTGCTCTTTTGTGAGGTTGGCATACTCTTTCGTTTGTACGCATTCAGGCAAGTCATCAATCACGGTTGCGTCCGTTTTCAATCGACGCAAAACAAATGGCTGAATCATGTTTCGGAGTTGTTCAGTTTTACGCGGGTCGCGACGTTGTTCAATTGGTCTTGCAACAGTTCGCTTGAATGTCGCAGCAGGACCAAGGTAACCCGGATTCAAGAATTCCATGATGGACCACAATTCTACGAGTCGATTTTCGACTGGAGTACCAGTGAGTGCCACACGGTGCCACGCTTGCAACGCACGAATCGCTTGCGCCTGTTTTGTTGGTGGATTTTTAATGTACTGCGCTTCATCAAGTGCAACGCGGTACCACGACACTTTGCCGAGCGTTTCGCGGTCACGGTGCACAAGACCATACGTTGTGATGACAACATCTGCGTCTGCAACAATATCTGCGAATTCATCGCCAAGTGGGCGCTCTGAACCATGCTGGACATGGACTGTCAATTCTGGGGCAAACTTATCGATTTCTCTGACCCAGTTGCCGACAACCGATGTTGGGACGACCAAAAGCGTAGGCCCAATGACATGTGGGCTTTCAAGGCGTTCATGTTGCATGAGTACGATGAGTTGAATTGTTTTACCGAGACCCATGTCGTCAGCAAGACAAGAGCCAATGCCAAACTTCGATAAGAATGCGAGCCATCTGAGACCTGTTAACTGGTAAGGACGCAGTTGTCCTTCGAAGTTTGGTGGTTGAGCAATGTCAGGAAGTGATTCACTGTCAGTTGTTGACTCGATGAGCTCCTTCACCCAGCCCGTTGCAGTCATTCCTCCAATTGTGAGCGTTTTGAGCGCGTCACTGTCGCCTTGTGCTAATCGAAGCGCTTCAACAAGCGACATGTTTGTGACATCACCATCTGCAAACAGTTTCTTTGCTTCTTCAATAGCGCCCTTTTGAAGATGTACCCATTGCCCATTCACTTTGACAAGTGGTTTTTTCTGTTTGAGAAGCTGCTCAAACTCTTCGCGCGTTAAGAGGTGCCCACCAATTGAAACTTTCCATTGGCACTCAACAATTGCGTTAAGTCCAAGCATCGCTGAAGAAGAGATATTGCCCTCAGGCCGTTCACTAAGCACTGATTCAAGTGAAGGGGAGTCAATGTGCAACGTCGCTGAAAGTGTACTTTGTTCGCTTCCCCACCATGATGGCGCGCTGACAATGAATCCCGACTCTTCAAGCAGTGGCATGTATTCAACAAGGAACATGTGCGCTTCTGAACTGGTCAGTTCTAAGTGCGTTGGTGCTTGTTCTGCGAGCGCTTTTTCGAGTTTAGGATAAAGCGTAGCCGCTCTATCAATTTCCGTAAGAATCAAATCTGGAAGATGGTCACCTTGACCGCCATCTCCAACTGTTCCGTTCCAAACATCTTCTGCTAGAACTTCCCTTGAAGAATCTTCCGCTGAACGCAAACCAAAGACAAGTTTCCAAATTTCATCTTCTTCTGGTTCATGGATATCAAGCATGAGACGCCATGAAAGGTCATCGCCGATATCGTATAGACGGCCAAGCCAGCGCCTCGCGTCTGTGAAAATGCCAAGCAATCTGTCTGGTTTGCCTGCAACGTCATATTGCGATGCAAGCAGTGCCCCGAGCCATGCAACGTGTGCGTCGGTGTTTGCGTCCCAATCTTCTACTGCATCAATGAAATCGTCACTGATGAGGATTTCCCGAACGAGTCCATCAGCCATATCTTCTATTGCTGCTTCAAGAAGCGCTCTGCCGTTTGTTTCAGTTGCTCGCGCGATTGGCGGCATCGATTGAAGAAGTAGCCCAAACCGATTGACGACTTCTTCGTCGTGAAGCCATGGCGTCCACTTTGCAGTGAGATGTTTTCGATCAACCTGCATGAGCGTCGGTACAAATCGTTGGTCGATGAGGAGGTCACGCGATAGCCGTGATGCACTTGTCCAAAAACGAACAGACGAGCCGCGTTCAAACAGCTCATCGTTTTCATGACTGGCGAGTTGTTCTAAAAGCCGAGTTGCGACTGCAGGTGCAACTTTTAAACTTGGAACTTTGAAATCGCCCAGATGAGGATCGGTCTTCGGTTCGTAATCTCCGACAATGCTAATCAGACGGTCACTTGGCCACGGTCCAAGCAAATCATGCGGCAAACTTAAACTAAAAGAAGATTCTTCAGCGTTGCATTCGATTCCTGCCTCGACGAGTGATGTACGTAACGTTGAAGCATCAAGTGCAAATGGATGCACTTCTGCTTCTTGAGCAACTGCAACTGCTTGACCGTTTGTGTTTTCTTCTCTCCCTCTTGTGGTTAGACCTGCAAAGGTCTCAAGAGATTCACCCCATAAATGAAGATTGCCAGCCGTCCAGTTGGCATGAATTACGAACATTGAACCTCCGTGTACATGAATGATCGCGTTGGGACTCGAACCCAAGACCGCCTGATTAAAAGTCAGGTGCTCTACCAACTGAGCTACGCGACCGAGAAACGACACATTCTACCCAATCTGAGAGCCCCTTGAAGGGTATTGTTCAAAAGAAAGGTGAAGTTATCGGGAGCATTTGTTGAAAAGTTTTGGCTGTATGGGCGATTTTCTGATTGTCCTAGGATCGTTCAAGCCAAACCGCAAATTCGTCCGATAAGGAAGGTATAAAGATAACACATTGGGTGGAACCCAATGAATCCCACACCAACCATTAGCGGTCGACTCAGTGGATAACGAGTTGAACGACGAGCGACAAAACAGCGCTGTTGCTGTTGTATGTATGACGAATGCACGATTCAATTTTTAGACCAAATGAACGACCGATATTTAGACAAAAAGTGCGAAATTTATTCAATAGACGTTATTTAATGACCGAGAACTTTCATATGTCAGACAAACAAAAGACGAAGCCCCACCGCGTCGTATTCGTCAAAGGCGAGCACCAATGGCGGTTTGAGTGGCAAGATGGTGAAGAATTAGGCACCGTCCAAGTCATCACGGAAATTGCACAATCAAGTGAAACTGATTTCGATTGGTTTGATGCTGCAATGGTTTGTCATGAAATGTCAAAGATGTCAACGAAAGCTGCCTAAGCACATTGGAATAAGCAATGCATAAAAATATAGAACAGAACGTACCAATCATCACAACATTCCTTGAATACCTGCTCGAAGAGCGGGCTTTTAGCGCATACACAGGACGGTGCTACGGGGTAGACCTACGGCAATACCTCGTATGGATCACCGAAGAGCAAAACTTAACGCTTGATATTCCCGCTGAAACTTCTGCTTGGCAACGATTCGCTCAAGGAGAAAAAGAAATTGCTGGGCATGTTGGTCCAGAAACCATTACAGAGCACCTTGTCAATGCTGACACCGAATATCTGAGGAGCTTCCTTGCTTATCTTGCTGAATCAAGTTACTCCCCTGCCACAATGGCTCGGAAGATTGCAACGCTTCGTAGTTTTTATAAATGGCTAGAGAGAAATGGTGTCATTGACACAAATCCGATGACGCTCATACGTACGCCTCGGCAAAAGAAACGTCTTCCAAAAGCAATCGATGTTGAGCAAGTAGAAAAACTGCTTTCTGCACCAAATGACAAAACCCTATTGGGTTCTAGAGATAGGGCGATTCTTGAAACGCTGTACTCAACCGGCATCCGCGTCAGCGAACTTGTTGGCATCAACTTTGGCGACATCGACGAAACTGGTCAAGCGATTGTCATTCGCGGCAAGGGACGCAAGGAACGAATCGTGCCACTCGGCACGCACGCGATGACCGCCCTTTCGCATTACATCGAAACGTTGCGAGTTAACCACATTCCAAATGACAATGAAGATCCACTCTTCATCAATAAACATAACACTCGACTTTCAACTCGTTCAGTCAGACGTAAAGTCAGTAAGTACCTTGAACAAGTTGGTCTAGACCCATCGATTAGTCCGCACACGCTTCGACACAGTTTTGCAACCCATTTACTTGATAATGGCGCAGATCTCAGAAGTGTTCAAGAACTACTTGGACACCAATCGCTTTCAACAACGCAGGTGTACACGCATCTCACGACAAAGAGAATGCGCGAGTCATATGACGACGCACATCCACGTGCCGAGGCGGGTTAATATTTTTATTCGTAATAAAAAGGCGCTCTTTGGAGCGCCTTTTTTTGCAAATTTACTGCATGTTCAACAGTTCGTCGACTTGATTGAAGTATCGCTCTGCTTCATCGAGCGTACGAACTGGAACGAGTTGTGTGCTGAGTTCCTTAAACTCAGTGATTGGTGGAAGTTGATTCTTCAATGAAATCTCAAAAATCATTTCTCGGTCATCACGTTGAACGGGTTGCATAGGAAGTTTCATTGAGCGTCGCAGGACTCGGTGAATGCGAATCTCACCAGAATCACGATCGACAACCACATCATTCTCAAAGACATGCCATCGTTTACGCGGGTTATCAGATTGATATTCTGGTGCTTGCGCAACTGCAATCATCGCCGTCCATACTTCATTAGGAGAATGCGCTTCCCATGTTCGTGTTGGTGAACTGCAGGCCTGTAAACAGATGCAAGTCAATAGAATCGCAATTGCAACTCTCATTCGCCCATTGCCTCTTCTGGAATATCTGCATTTGAATACACCTTTTGAACATCATCATGGTCTTCAAGCGATTCAAGCAACCTCAGTACTTTTTCACCTGTATCAACATCACAATCAACGGTTGTTGAAGGAACCATTGTCACTTCGGATGAAGCCATTGCAATGCCTGCACCTTCGATGGCTTGCTTGACATTGAGAAAATCTGTTGGCTCGCACGTGACTTCAAAACCACCATCACTTGATGTAATGTCATTTGCACCAGCATCGAGTGCGACCTCCATCAAATCATCTTCCGTGGTTTGCTCTGATTCAATCAGAATGATGCCTGAACTTGTAAAGCCAAACGCAACAGAGCCGGGCTTAGCAAGATTGCCATTCCCTTTTTCAAAGAGTTTGCGCATTTCAGGCGCGGTACGATTGACATTGTCAGTCAGAACATCAACGATGATTGCAACACCTGAAGGACCGTAGCCCTCATAACGAACTTCTTCATACGTCACACCATCATTGCCTTCTCCACTTGCCTTCTTGATGGCTTTTTCGATGGTGTCTTTGGCCATATTGACTGCTTTCGCATCTTCAATGGCATATCGAAGCGTGAGGTTTGTTTCAGGGTCTGGTCCACCGTTTTTTACTGCAACCATAATTGCGCGGCTACATTTAGACCATGCTTTTCCTTTAACAGCGTCTTGCCGTGCTTTGCGGTGTTTGATGTTTGCCCATTTACTATGGCCAGCCATGTTGAATTGCTCCGTGTTCTTAGTTCACTCTGTCGATTGGGTTTGTTGTGCCTTGGACAACTTCTCAGTGAGTCGTTCGTACACGCCACCCATCTCTAAATCATACAATTTTTCAGGAGATGCAACAGCGATACCCCAGACTGAATAGTTGAGTGTTGCAAACCCTTCAATAATGTTTCGTTTAAAGTCATCGGAATGCATGATGGATAAACCGTGACTCCACGCGCGAATGGCTGGTTCAATTTGACCTGACTGCCAATACGCATCACCCATATGTTCATAAAGTTCAGGACTTGGTTGAGTCGATCCTCTCAATGCTCGAACTAGAAAGTCTAGTGCTTGCGGCATCTCGCCCTTTTGAAAATAAAACCAACCAAGTGTGTCAAGAATGTAAGACGCGTCAGCATCAAGTTCATACGCTTTCAAACTTAACGCTTCCACTTCTTCCGTTGGGCCGTCAGTGTTTAACAAAGCCCACGCTAAATTGTTTAACACAAGTGGGTCTTCACTAAAGAGTGACATGGATGCTCTATATAGATTGATTGTGCCTAGCCGATCGCCAATCATCGACATTGATTGCGCTGCCATGGAATATCCCTCAGCAAGTGAAACTGGCTCATACCATTTTGGCCCTAGAGGCAATCCTTCTGGCTCCATCGCTTCGTTGTATGTTTTAATCGTGAATTGACCATCACCCTGAGCAGCTGCTTCAAGTACAGGCAACGCTGTCAATAGAAAGCCTTTGAGTTGGTGTGATGACGATAAAATTCCTTTGCGTGCAAGATCGAGTGCGATTGAATATGCCTGAACATCGACGAGTTGCTGGATGACCGCTCGCCACATTTCTCCAGCACCTTGTTGAATGAGGGAACCAAATGCATTGTCTATCAATGTCATTTCAAGATCATCCATCGCGTCAACTAAATCATTTAAAGAGAGTGCAGACGCACTTGCTCTGAGTGCCGCAAATCGAAGTAGCGATTCTTCGGGCATCACATCATGCTCAAGCCAGCTTCTTGAAAGCATTGTTGTTGCTGATTCATGATTGCCGCGTCTTGCTTCGTCTAATCCAACGATTAAAAGCGCTTGACTATTATTGGGGTCTCGCAACAACACTTCGTGCCATGCAGACATTGCTGCTGGTTGTTTACCAATGGCAGCAAGGGATATCGCCATCCCAATCCATGGCGCTGATGCCTGCGGGTGTAACTCCGCTGCGTTTCTAAAGTGTGCAAGTGCAGCGCCATGCTGGTCTCGTGCAGCAAGATGCCTACCCTCAATGTATGCCCTTGCTGCTGCAGGCACTGTGTGCTGCGGAGGACTTTCTAATCGCTGCCCCGCAGTCGTTTTCAACAACTCTTGAAAGTCATCATGCGTCAGGACATCGGATTGGCCGTACGCACAAAGCATCAACAGTATGCTCACTCCTACGTTCATTTCTTCTTCTTAGTCGTCTTTTTCTTTGCTGCTTTCTTAGTGGTCTTCTTTGCTACTTTTTTCTTCGTAGCAGTTTTCTTCGATGAGTTTTTCTTTGTCTTTTTCTTTGCTGCTTTCTTTTTAGACGCTTTTTTCTTAGCGACTTTCTTTTTAGATGCTTTTTTCTTAGCGACTTTCTTTTTAGATGCTTTCTTCTTCGTCACCTTTTTCTTAGCAGTTGTTTTCTTAGTTGTCTTTTTCTTTGCTACTTTCTTTTTAGCCGGCTTCTTCGGCTTAGGATCTTCTTTTGGCGTTGGCTGAATTTCTACCCACGCTTGCAATCCTCCATGAAAATCGACAACTTCATCGGCCTTGACTTGACGAGCAAGCCATGATGATGCATCTTCGATTGTTGTTGTTTCATGAACAACACTATTTACTTTTAGGATTGCCAGTGTTCGTTCATCTACTGGAACTGCTGCCACGTTGTAACAAATTGATATGACGCGGTGGCATACAAATGGCGTAATCCCTTTGAGTGTTTCAAAGTATTCTCGAATTTCTCGCTTGCCCGCACCGTCTAAACTTTCGATGTGCATGCCATGCTCGCGGTTATAAATCGCGTTGAGAACCGCGTGCATGCGTTTGACGCGGTCGCGGACGAGTGGATAGTCCACTCCAACACGCTCGATTGACTCATCAATCATGTTGACTCTTAAATCGTTTAAGTCAACTGATGCTGCTACAAGTCGTTTGAATGCAGCAGTAGCATCTTTTTTGTTTGCGTTCCAAACAAGATGTGAATAAATGACTTCACCAATCACACCATAGTCATTTGCAATGACGGTAATGGTTGGCAACTTCTTCTTAAACGTTTTGAACTTTTTTGCAAATGCAGTTGCGTCTTTCACTCTTCTGTCCTTTGATTATTTGATTTGGCTCTTCGCTCATCTTCTTCTCTTGCTTCAGCAATGCTTGAAAGCACTTCTTGTTGCTTCAACAATTGTTCATCGATCTTAAATGTGAATGCGGGCATTTTTCTGAACCGAACTTTGTCAGAAACTTGTCTACGAATCCAAGTTGCTGCAGATGAGACACCTCTCATCGAGATTTTACTGTACTTGTGTGGAGTCACAGAGCAGTACACCGTTGCTTGCGTTAAATCAGGTGCAACATCTACTCTAGTTACAGTAATGAGCCCTTTTACTCGTGGGTCAGCAAGCCCCTTAGACAACACATTTTGTATTGCCCTTTGGAGAGTTGTACTGACTTGGTCAGTTCGCTGCGTCATCAATTAGCTGTCAAGCGAACGCTTGACCTCCAGTGATTTATAACATTCAATCACATCGCCAACTTTGATATCTGAATAGCCCTCGATGTTCATGCCGCACTCCTGGCCAGAACGAACTTCTTTGGCGTCATCTTTGAATCGTTTGAGTTGATCAAGCCGTCTGTCTGCCTCGATCACGATGCCGTCTCTTGTTACACGAATTTGTTGGTGACGTTCGATGGTACCATCTGTGACATAACAACCAGCAATCATGCCGACCTTCGAAATCTTAAAGACGTCTCGGACTTCCGCATGACCAAGCACTTCAAGTTTAATCTCAGGATCAAGTAGACCTTCAAGCGCTTTTGTAAGATCATCAGTCAAGTCATAAATCACATCGTAATACCGAATCTCGACGCCCTTCTGTTCTGCCGTCCTGCGCGCTTTAGCGGTACTTGTGACATTAAATCCTACGATGATTGCGCCGCTTGCTTCTGCAAGGTTGACGTCAGATTCATTAATCCCGCCAACGCCAGAGTGTTTAATCGCAATGACTGCTTCGTCGTTACCAATCTTTCCGATTGATGAGCGAAGCGTTTCGATTGAACCCTGAACATCACCTTTCACGATCACAGGCAGTTCCCTTTGGTCAGCAATCTTCATCTGGTCAAAGATGTTGTCGAGCGTCACTTTCTCTCTTGAGAGTTCTGCTTGTCTGAGTTGTTGGACGCGTTCTTTCGCTGCGTTTTCCGCTTCTTTAAGGGATTTCACAATGTAGAACTTATCACCAGCATCGGGCACTTCTGAAAGTCCGAGGACTTGGAGTGGCGTTGAAGGCAATCCTTCTTCGACTTGCTCGCCATGCTCATTCATCAACGCGCGAACGCGACCGAAACCACGTCCTGCCACAATGAAGTCGCCTTTCCTTAGGCAACCTTGCTGAACAAGAATGTTTGCAACTGGTCCGCGACCCTCTGCAACATGCGCTTCAATAATCGTGCCTTCAGCAGGGCCTTCAAAGTCCGCTTTTAACTCGAGGAGTTCTGCTTGGTAATCGAGCACTTCTAGCAAATCTTGAATTCCGATTTTTTCGATTGCACTTGTCTTAATAACTTCGATGTCTCCGCCCCAATCAACAGGGTTGAGTTCATGCTCAGCAAGTTGTCCAAGGATGCGTTGAATGTTTTCTTCAGTTGCTTGCTGTTTGTCAATTTTGTTCAGTGCAATGACTAATGGAACGCCCGCTGCTTTTGCGTGATTAATCGACTCAATTGTTTGAGGCATCACGCCGTCGTCAGCAGCAATAACAAGAACAACAACATCCGTCACCTTCGCACCTCGTGCACGCATTTCAGTAAATGCTTCGTGGCCGGGCGTGTCGATGAACGTGACTAATCGTTCCGTTTCACCAGCAACAACTGGCACTCTAAATGCACTTGTTGCCTGGGTGATTCCGCCTGCTTCACCATCTGCAACATTTGCGCTACGGATCGTGTCAAGCAGTGACGTCTTACCGTGGTCAACGTGACCCAAAATTGTGACAACTGGTGACCGTGGTTGCTCATTTTGTACTTCTCTACTTGAGAATGATTCAGCAATCACGTCTTCAGCAGTTTTTGCTTCAACAACTTCGAGTTCGATGCCAAACTCCATCATCATTTCTACTGCAGTATCAGTTTCGATAGAGTCATTAACCGTCTTCATTTCACCTGCGAGCATGAGCTTTTTCAAAATTTCCGCGGCTTTAATGCCTGTCACTGCAGAAAGTTCTTTGATGAAGATTGGTTCAGAAACTGAAACTTTGCCACCTGTTTGAGCAAGTGTTTTTGCTCGTTCTGCTGGCTTGTCTGATCGCTTTTGACTATCTCGGCGTGCCTGCCTAAAGAAGCCACCACTCCTTCTTAAACGATTCTCTCGCTCAAGAAGATCTTGTTTCCGCCAGTTGGAATTGTTTCGGTCATCTTGTTGCTGTTGATTTTGGCGCGTGCCTCGCTCTGGTTGCCTTGTGGTTGTTCGGCGTTTGTTGCGCCTTGAACCCCTGCCACCATCTTCTTGTGGAGGCATTTGTTCTGGCATACGAACTCCGCCGCCCATCTGAGCAGCAGGTCCAGTTGGCGCTTGCCGTGGGCGTCGCGGTTTTGGTTCTGGCTCTGGTTCTTCAATACGAATCACTCGTGGTCCAGCCATTTTTGCTTTCGCTGGCGTATCCATTTTGCGACCAACGGGCTTGACTGGCTCTGCCTTTGAGTCATCATCTGTCTTCTCGGTTGCCTTTAAACCACCCGACTTCTTAGTCGTCTTTTTCTTAGTCTTTTTCTTTGCTTTTGCTTTTACTGCAGCGATGTTGACTTTTTCCGCTGTTTCAATTGCAGAAGATTGACCTTCACTTTCACTAAACCACTCACTAATCGTTGCTGCCAATCCAGCAGAAACTGCAGACATGTGATTTGTAATGTCTGGAATCCCCTCACTTTGACATTTCGCAACGATGTCCTTGGAACCAACGCCAAGTTTCTTGGCTAATTGGTGGACTCGAGTTGTCGATGTTTTCTTTGCCACGTATGTGCTCCAATCAATAGTTGGTTTAAGGAGTTATTCCTGTTCAGTTACTGCTGCTTCAGTTTGTTCATCAGTTACTGCTACTTCAGTTTGTTCATCAGTTGCAGGTGCTTCTTCCGCTTCAGTTGCATCATCTGATGTCTCAGCTGCATCGTCACCAAAATTCAGAATTGAATCTGCTGCTGCCTCGCTGTTTTCATCAGTTGCTGCGAGGACCGCGTCTGCAGCTGCTTCTTCTTCAGCACGCAGTGCTTCTTCAGCCAGTTTCGCTGCTTCTTGTTGAGCCGTCACTTCTTTCGAGCGCTCGATTGCTTGGTTAATGATTCTGTCTGAAACTTGCTTTGGAATCTCAAGATCTTCTTCAAGAACATTTCGTCCGATTTCTTCAACATCGAAAATGCTGATGATGCCCATAGCCGCCATGCGATCAAGCATCTCTTCTTCAACACCTTCAACTGGCTTTAATGCATCCCATAAGATTTCAAGACCCTTCTGGTATTCTTCAGGAGTCAAAATGTCGATGTCCCAGCCGGTTAAACGCGCTGCAAGTCGAACGTTCTGACCTCGTCTACCAATTGCAAGTGACAACTGATCATCACGAACAATGATGGTTGCCCGACCGAGCTCAAAACATAAACTCACATCATCGACTTCTGCTGGTTTGAGTGCATTTGAAATCAATACTTGGCTTGACTCGTTCCAGCGAACAATGTCGATTTTTTCGCCTCCAAGCTCTTCAACAATGTTGCGAATTCGCGAACCACGAACACCAACGCATGCGCCAACTGGGTCAACTTTTGAATCATTTGATGTGACCGCGATCTTTGTTCTAAAACCCGGTTCGCGTGACATCGCATGAATCTCGATGACATGCTCTTGGACTTCAGGGACTTCTGCTTCAAAGAGGCGACGAATAAAGTCATGGTGGCTACGAGACAAGACGATTTTAATCTGGCTACCAGTGTCGCGTACATCGATGATGTAACAACGAACTCTGTCGCCTGCTCTAAACTGCTCTCCAGGAATCTGCTCACTGCGAGGCATGAATCCCTCAACGCGACCGCCCTTGTCAAGTTGTACAATGAGTGAACCGCCCTCGTAACGGCTGCACGTGCCTGTGACGAGTTCGCCTGCTTTATCAATGTATTCATCAAAAATGCCCGAGCGTTCATCTTCTCTGAACCTTTGAATCATGACTTGTTTTGCTGTTTGCGCTGGAATCCGGCCCAATTCTTCAAGCGGAACTTCCACAGCACCTTCATCTAAATGACGCCAAATGCAAATCTCGCCTGTAAGTGCGTCCATATTGCATGAAAACTCTTCTGTATCGAGCGAATTGAAATGCTTGCGCGCTGCACTGACCATCGCTTGCTCAAGGTCAGCAATGATGACCGATTTGTCAATCTTTCTCTGTTTTGCAATTGAGTCGATGAGGCGGATTGTTTCTTGATTCATGGATTCTTCCTATCTCTGTAATTGTTGAATTGTTTGATTGTTAAGTTATCTTTAGAAAATAAAAAAGGGGCCGACAAGCGGTCCCGTGGTCAGGTAACTGACGGGTGTCATACGACACAATCGATCTACGCACTTCGCTCAGATCACGCCCTATGCTCCTGGCATTGTTGCCATTCATGGAGACACGTGGCCACGGGATGACTGCGATTAGCAGTCATGGTTTACTTGTTGTAAGGATCCAGTTTGGATCATTACATCACTCCTTTCACAGTGAAACGGGTTGGCAGCAACCAGTTTGCTGCCTTGAAACGGTACAGGGTACGCGTAGTGGCAATAAAACGCAACTCACTGACGTCAAGTACCCTCTATAATTAACGGAATGCAACCTTTAAAAACGCTATTTTTAGTCCTGCTATCGCTGTTTTTGCCAAATTGCCTTTTTGGGCAGCAAGGCAATTTCCATGATTCAAGGGACAAAGTCACGGTTTCTACGATGCTCGACCAATCCCAGGTCCCGCAAGGTGGAGATGCCATACTTGCAGTCATCCTAGAACACGAGGACACATGGCATGCCCACACAAACAACCCCGTCGTGCCAGCAGAACTTGGCTCAGCAGAAGATTACATTGCGACCAAACTTCACTTCGACATTCCTGATAGCACAGGTGTCACCATTCATGATGGTTTTATTCAGTGGCCAAAACCCCATACAGTCAATGTTGGATTCGGTAGTTCCCCAGTTGACTACGAAGTGTTCGATGGCACAGCCATCATTTATGTTCCACTGACTGTCGATTCAGATGCCACACTTGGCAACATCACCATCAACTTGAAACCCGTGTTCCAAGTGTGCGATGACTCAAGTTGTATGCGTCCAACTCCAAAACCAGGTGATGGAAGCAGATGGGATGATTATGGGTATCCAATTGAAATTGAAGTGATTGCATCAGATGAAGCAGGCAATGCAGCATTGCAAACACATCCCGTGTTTAACTCTTTTGACAGTTCCGTCTTTGCTCGCATTCATGCAGGTGAAAAAGGTGCTGAGGAACACATCGTGGCCTTTGATGCGTTCGGATTGAAATTTTCAATCGACACAAGGGGCATTGGAGGATTGTATTTGCTACTACTCGTTGCAATGGGTGGCGGTTTCTTGCTCAACCTAACACCATGTGTGCTTCCTGTGATTCCAATCAAAATCATGGGGCTCAGTGCTGGCGCACAAAGTCGCGCAAAAACACTACTGCTTGGCTTCTGGATGATGCTTGGCGTGATGTCCCTATGGCTCGCAATCGGTTTTGCCATTGCGGGTATCAGTTCGTTTTCTGCAATCAATCAGTTGTTCCAATATCCATCATTTACGATTTGCTTAGGGCTATTCATTGGCATCATGGCGATTGGCATGGGCGGACTCTTTACGATTCGTTTGCCTAATGCCGTCTATAAAGTCAATCCAAAGCATGATTCTGTGCTTGGTTCATTTTTGTTTGGCATGATGACTGCAGTACTTTCTACACCATGTACTGCTCCATTTATGGGTGCTGCTGCTGCATGGGCAGCAAAACAAGAGCAATGGCTCACGCTGACAGTGTTCGGCGCTATTGGATTTGGCATGGCAGTGCCCTACCTCGTTCTTGCGGCATTCCCAAAACTCGTTGAGAAAATGCCAAGAGCAGGCGAAGCAAGTGAACTCATTAAACAAGTCATGGGGCTGTTGATGCTCGCTGCGGCTGCATACTTTGTAGGTGTCGGATTCAGCGGTATTTTTCAGCAAGAAGGCTCGCCACCCACTCGCATGTACCTGTGGCTTGTCGTGTTCTGTGTTGCTGCTTCTGGCGTTTGGTTATGTATACGAACGCTTAAGATTGCAAAACGAAATGGTCCAAAACTAGTTTTTGCTTCAATCGGTACATTGCTTGCAGTTGCTTCGATTGCAACTGGCTTCCAACTCACCGATAAGGGACCAATTGACTGGAACTACTACACGCCAGAAGTTCTTCAAAGTGAAATTGACAGCAATCATGTCACTGTGATTGAATTCACTGCAGAATGGTGCTTGAATTGCAAACTCCTTGAGAACACTGTCCTCAACCAACAAGAGATTGTTGAACTCTTCAAACAAGAAGATGTCACGCCAATCAAAGTCGACTT
>JAKVBR010000020.1 GCA_022447165.1 Phycisphaerales bacterium
CAAAGAAGAACTCCAAGGCCTACTTGCCAAAGCAGCAAGCGGTGACGAATTTGCTTGGAAGCAAATCGTTGATGCATATGCCTTCAGAGTTTTTGCACTTCTTCGCTCTAAATGTATGAATGAAGACTTAGCAGAGGAGATTACTCAGTCGACGTTTTGCACTGTTGCGGAGAAACTAGCGGGGTACACAGAAAGCGGCAAATTTGAGCCCTGGTTGTTCAGAATCGCGATGAATCGACTCCGTGACGAAATGAGGCGTCGAAAGCGACACGCTGTTCCTATGGAAAATGAAATGATTGGCATTTTGACCAAGGGAACTACTGATTCGGAGTCTGATAATAGTCCAGATGAATTGGCATTAAAACGTCTCAGGGAAGCAGTCCGAATGCTCCCAAGCTCCGATCAAGACATTATCCATATGCGACATTCGGCTGGTATGAGCTATAAACAGATTGCAAGTGCATTAGATGAACCCTTAGGCACGGTTTTGGCGAGGCAACATCGGGCACTCAAAAAATTAAAAAGTTTGATGGAAACTGGGCTAGAACAAGAAAAGGGGGCAATTGAATCGAGTTAGATTCGTTTGAGAGGAAGCACATGAATTACGAAGATTGTCATCAAAACGAGAGTGATTGGACTCCTGAAGAACGCATGCTCGATGCATCGCTTTCTGAAGCAATGCAATCGTCGTGTCCTCAGGGATTAGAGGCGAGCGTGTTTAGTGCGTCTCGTTTGCACTTAACAAAGCAAGATGATCATCAGATTGAACAAAGCAATGAAGCAATCGAAGCATTACTAAATAAAGCGTATGCTCTTCAAGTTGATGAATCGATTTCCAGTCGAGTGTTTAATGCTTCGGTTGCGTCTTTACCTCATTCTCAAACAGCAGTTATCGCGACAATTGGTTCTCCCTCGAATTGGCGTCAACTTGCAGCAGCGGCTTGCTTGCTCCTTACTACTGTCATCGCAATTCGATTTGGGATGGTTGAACGAGTCGAGCCAGCGAACCCAGAAAATCATTTTGAATCTTTTGCATCTGTTTCAATTGAAGACAACGAAGGGTACCTGCTTGATGAATTGGAGTTAGAAGATTATTCACTCATCTCAGATACACAAGAACTCGCTTATGCAGACATTGCAAGCAGTTTCAATAGTTTGAGAGATGATATCGCACTATGGCAGTCAGGATTACTCACTGAATAATGTGAGTGCGAAGGAGAAATCCGCATGAGTATCATGGCAACACTTTGTAGTTTGGGAATAGCTCTTGGCGCTTCTCATCATGCACCTCAATCGAGTTTGCAATCGCCTTTTCACATACACCACATGTTGACTATTCCACCACCGATTGAGGTCACTATTCGTTCAACCACAGAACGACGACACCGCGATGGAAGAGGAATGCATCGTATGTTGGAGTTTGGTGATGCTGAAAGAGTTGATGTTTTAACACCAGAGTATTGTGAACGAGTCATGGGCATTGCGGAAGAAATCGACCCTGCAATTGCGGCGTACCTTAAAACCATGTGCGAAGAAGATCCCGAAGGATTTGAGCGCGTGATTCGAAGACAGGGAAAACGCCTCGGCTCGCTGATGCGATTGAAACAAACAGATCCTGCACTGTATGACATTCGCCTGACCGGACTTAAAACAGACGCAGAAATCATCCGTGTTTCGCAAGCACTGCAAGTGGCTGGACCAGATGATCCTCAACTTCAAGCAAATGCGGCGGAACTGAGAGCGTTAATCGGCGCAAGAATTAAGAATGCAACGAAAGCTAAGGAACTTGATATCAAGCGACTTCAAAAGCACATCGAGAAGCTTCAAGCAGAGATTGCAGAAACCGAACATCGTTTTGATGAACTCGTTGAAAAAAGATTCAATCAGTTATTCGATGTTGTCCAAAATGTAAATTCAACTCCTAAAGGGGAGTGAACTGTTTAGTATGTGTGTATGACACAAAAGAACCGAACACGAAAAGACATCCTTGCGGTGCTTTTTTTTGTGGTTGTGTTGTCGTTTGTCATAGGTGTTGTGTGGGCGACGCAAGACGATGGGGGGGGGCGACGATTTGAACAAACTCATTTTGAAGCAGCATTGCTCCCACCAACTTGGTTCGGTAGCGAGCGTCATATTTTTGGAACGGACCAACTTGGTAGAGACTTGTTCGCTCGCTGCCTTGTCGGCGGGGCGCTGAGTTTAGGGGTTGGGTTGTTCGCGGCATTAATTGCTGTTTCCTTAGGGACGCTTTGGGGAACAATTGCTGCAGTAAGGGGGGGTGCATGGGACGCAGCGATGATGCGAATCGTTGACATTCTCTATGGACTCCCATCAATCATGCTCGTCGTGCTCATTTCAGTGGCTGCCTCTACGTTAGTGACAAGCACAAATGACTCGCCAATTTCCGAAGAAGTCGTTAATGTCGTCGCACTCTTTACTGCGATTGGTATCGTGAGTTGGTTAACTGTGTCACGCGTCATTCGTGGGCAGGTTAAAAGTGTAGTTTCAAGACCCTCACTTCAGGCCTGCAAAGTCATTGGCGTCTCTCAGTTGCGAACATTTACGCATCATATTTTTCCAGCCATTCTCGGGCCCATCGTTGTGTATGCAACATTGACGATTCCTGCAGCAATGTTGTCTGAAGCATTTCTCAGTTTTCTAGGGATTGGGATTCGCGAGCCGCTTCCAAGTTGGGGGAATCTTGCTTCAGACGGATTAAGCCAGTTAAACCCAGTTCATTCTCGCTGGTGGTTACTCTTTTGGCCTTGTCTCTGCATCGCTTCAACGTTAATCGTCATGAACTGGCTTGGGAACAAACTGCGAGTTCGGCTTGACCCAACACTTGGGGCTTCAACATGAGTGAAGCGCTCTTATCAGTTTCTGACTTGTCGATTGGTATTGATGGAAAGAGCATCGTAAGCGAAGTGTCTTTTTCAATTCAAAGACAGCAAACACTTGGTGTTGTAGGTGAATCGGGCTCAGGCAAAAGCATGACTTCGCTCGCCCTTATAGGATTGTTACCAAGGGGCTCAACTGTCACAGGAAGCATTCGTTTCAAAGGGGAAGAGATTGCAAACGCTCCACAGAAACAGATGCGGACGATTCGAGGCAAACGCATTGCGATGATTTTTCAAGAGCCAATGAGTTCACTTAATCCCGTTCTTACAGTTGGTCACCAACTCGAAGAGACGCTCTTAACGCACGAGCAGTTGTCTAAGAAATCAGCGAGAGCTCAATCAATCGACGCAATTAAAGCAGTTGGTATTGAAGCAGAGAAGTATGGAGCATATCCACACGAATGCTCTGGAGGGATGCAACAACGAATCATGATTGCGATGGCTTTGTTGTGTAGCCCAGACGTACTCATTGCTGATGAGCCAACGACAGCACTTGACGCAACGACATCAAAATCCATCATCAAACTGCTTGGAACATTGATGAAGGAAAGAGGGATGAGTATGCTCTTTATCTCGCATGACATTAACAGCGTGGCAATGATTGCAGATGATCTTTTCGTCATGTGGAACGGAAAAATCGTTGAATCTGGGGAGACGCAGCGCGTGCTTACTACGCCCTCCCACAAGTACACCAAAGGGCTACTTGCGTGCAAACCCGCATTAGACAAGAAATTACGCCGGTTACCGACGCTTGAAGAGTCCATGGGTGCATAATCCAATAAATCTGCTTTTTTGTTCGTTGAGCTGAAAGTAACGCACCTGCGTATGGATTATGTAGGTAGAACCATCGCGATGGGCAAGCATTGGGCTGCTTCTCTTCTCCTCACCCAATTTTTGACCTCCAATCCTTCACCCATCGCTTTCGGTTCTGGTTTGTTTTCTTAGGGGGGGCTGGCTTGGATGGTCAGTTTCAAATGGCAGGAGCCCACTATGGTCAGAATCGAATCAAATACTTACGACCACGCAGTTGAACAATTGCAACAATCCGGAACGACTCAGGCAAGAATGCGTGTCTGGGACTTTATCAATTCACAACCATCACTGTTTTTTGTGCAGTGTGGGAGTGGCTCTAGTGTTGTGCCGTGGATTATGTTTGAAGGTGACGAACCAATGGCAATGGTATTCACCTCTTGGGAACGTGCGAAGCAAGCGGCAGATTCATGCATTGAACAGAAACATGAGATTAGGGTCGTTGGTCTTCCCACCAATGCTGCCTCCATGTACATCAATGCTATTGCAGCCCAAGGTGTCCCAAACATATGTTTTAATCATGGACCACAACGATTCGATGCAACGATGGACGAAGTACTCATCGCGGTAGGGTCATTAACACGGCATTAACTGTTTTTAAAAAGATTACGGCTGTAACTCTCGACCTGTTTCTAAATCCATCACTGACCAATCAAATTGCTTGGCAAGTCTTACGATAGGCAGCCAAGCAATTTCTTCTTCAACAATGTAAAGCATCATTTGCCGAACTGGATCTTCATCTGGAGGAAGTTCTAATCGTATGCCCGGTCCCCAAAGTTCATTTCCACCCTCAATCTCTGCTTGAGTGTTAAACATTGCGAGTGAATTGACAATCTCACTTCGACTTCCAAGTGGAACTCGTTGTCCATCTTTGTCAGCAGTTCTTGATTGGATGACAAAGTGTTTACTCATGCGTCTGGCTTGCTCTTTCTTCAAGTAAAACAGATACTCGGTTGATGAGGCGATCAAGACTGACTGGCTTGTACAAATACTCTGACACGCCAAGTGACTGGGCATAAGCCATATGGCGCTTGCCTTCATTTGCAGTCACCATAATGACAACGGGGGGGACTTCCATCTTTGTCAATTCTTCTAAAACGAGAAAACCTGAACGCTTTGGAAGCATCATGTCAAGAATAACTGCATCAGGATTGACACGTTCGTTCTCTTGAACGGCCTCTGTGCCGTCTTCTGCAACGGCTGTTGTCGCGCCCTCTGCACGCATAGCAAGTTCCATCGACTCAAGAATATCTGGGTCGTCGTCAACAATCAAAATGGTGTAACCGCTTAATCGAGCATCCATCGTTTGGGCATCTTAACATTCGATGAGGCGTGCTAGGTCGTCATCTGAGAGCCAAGGCAAGGATTCAAGTTGAGAAATGACTTTTTTAGGCATTGGCTTGCCCTTTTCTTCGTAGGAAGGACGACTCTTCCACCTTCTGTGTAGCCAAAGATACTGCTCTGGTGCATTTCGAATCATCGTTTCGATTGCATGGTTGTATCTCGCGGTGATGTAGTACAGCGGATCATCATGCTGCTGCCACTCTTCTGGAGTTATGAAATCAGTTGATGTCACTTCATATTTGAACTGACTGCCAATTCTTCGAGCATGAACGGCTGCAATCGGAATGTTGTACCGCATCGCGAGCAATCCAATCGATTTATACGTTGAAGCAAGTCGCCCAAAGAATGGGACAAACATGCCTCTGTGCCCAGCATTTTGGTCTGCTATAAATCCAACGTTTACGTTTTGTGCAATGAGTTCTTGAAGAACGGGTACGCCCCCCCATTTGGTAACCACTTGGAGCCCATATCGTTGCCGAATGTTTAACACATAATCATTGATGAGGGGATTGTCAAGTGGCCTTGCAAGTGCTGCGATTGGATACCCCAGTACAGAGAGTGCGTATCCAAGTAACTCCCAGTTGCCGCAATGCCCAGTTATAAATATTGTCGGTTGCTTGTTTACTAGTCGCTCAGTGACATGTTCAAGACCTTTAAAGGTGATGTACTTGTCAACAGTTGTTGGAGTCACAAGAGAGGGCATTTTCACCGCTTCTGCAGTGAAGAGTTGGAACATGTATTCCATTGACTGTTTTGCTAACGAACGGACTTGCTTTTCAGAGTACTCAGGAAAACTCCGTCGTATATTGTTCATCGCACGTTCGCGATGTTTGTGGTCTAGCATGTAAAGGACATCGCCCACGCACTTTCCAGCATGCATATTGAACGACATTGGCAAACAATCAACGACTGACGCAAAAGCGCGCAGTGGCAGATATTGCGACCATTGAACAAGGGCTGATTGGTTACGTGCCATGACCCTGGGCCAGTCAGTTAAAAAGTTGTTTTACCGCTGTCCAGTAAGAATGTGCAGACGATTCGCAGTGAGCACTGGAACTTGAGCAGATCGAGCCTGCTCGAGTAGGTGTTCATAATCGAGGAACGCACGTTTTTGGCGAGCATAATCGTCGAGCATTGCTGGAGTCGCACCATGGGGCGGCTTGCCCGCTGGCTCAACAGGCGCAATACCAAGAACCAAGAAATCTAGGTCGCCTGGGAGTGCGCCTTGATCAGCAACTACTTTACCGCCCCAATGTCTAATCTGGTCTTGGATGAAACCATTGTCTGCTTCAGGAATACCATCGCCATTGGCATCGAAGTTGCCGTGTACTAAGAACGTGTAGTTGTACTCAGGGTCATAAATTGCATTGACAAGAATATTGCCTCGTACAATTGGTTGACTTGTTGTTGAACGAGTAATTTTTGCTGTTGAAGTTGTCTCACCAACTTTAACAACTTCGATGCTCGCCTTACCAGCAGGGAACTCCCCATCTTGGTCGAGTCGAAGTTGGGCAGGAGAGTCATACACTTCAAAAGTCATGCCAAGGATAATGCGGTCGTTTGCGCCACGGTCGATGAAGACCTCATCACCGGTACTCACTTCAAGCACTGTGCCATCAACGAGTGTCGCTGGATTGACTTCGCCCATTTTTCCAAGGTCTACCTTGTCACGAAGTTCGTCAATTGTGCTTTGTAGTCGAGCGCGCTCAATTCGTAGTTCATCAACGTCACGCTCAAGTTGTTGAATACGACCCTGGAAACCACCTCTTAATCGTGAGTCTCGTTCCTCGCGTGTTGAAAAGAAGTCATTTGCTTTCGTGTTGAGTTGTGCGGATTCATCTTGCACATCTTGCCATTGGCCTTTGACGGCATCAACTTCGGAAGCAGCAAACTCAACTTGTGAAGCGAGTTGCTCTTCAAGCGATTGAATCTGTTGGTTTGCTTCATTGAGTGCGAGAAGATTAGCATTGATTTCTTCTTGTCTTGAATTCAATGAGCGCTGAAGTTGGTCGACTGTGATTGCAAGTGGTGTGTTGTTGCCTAACACTGAACCGAGTTCAGTTCGGATATCTTCAGTGGATGAAGAAGGGTTGCCAGTAATCATTCGATTACGATCTTCAACTTGACTGTTTAAGTAATTGGTAACAGACTGGTTACTTTCTTTTGCAAGAGCAACAATAGTTTGGACAGCGTCACTACTTTGCTCATTTCCAGTTGCAAAGACACTGAGATTCGCTTCAGCGGTATTCACTAATTCCATCTGTTCTCGGTTGCTTGCATAAAACACAATGCTCAAGACCAACAGGAAGACTGTTGCAAGAACAAAAACTACTAAAGATACGATGACACCAGTTCCGGCGCCGCTACGAATAGCCATAGTGGAAACTCCAAAATGCCAATTGAGGTGACGCATGACGTCCTCAATTAGGGAAAAGATATGCGGGGTAACGTCTTACCCTTCGATTTGATAAGACAGTGTCTTGATTTCTGGCGGTTTCGTCAAGGTCAATGGGCATGTATTCGGAGATTCTTAGGGTTATCACAAGAAAAAAACGGTTTTAAACTGTTTAAACCCATGTCTCATTTTGGAGCTCAAAAAGGGGGTTCTAGCATCCCCTGAGCGATGTTACAATACGGTGCTTCAATGGTTTTTGGTCCATTGATCAAGTTCACAACTATTCCACCTTGGATTTGAGCAGGAAAGGTATCCAACATGTCAGTTTCCCCTAATGATGTACGCGGCACTCTAGATAAACATCAACTCGTTGATGGCTACAACCTCGTGGTCGACTTAGACCAGTCACAAGGGGTTTGGATTCACGACAGTGCAACCGGTAAGCAGTATTTAGATGCATTTACGTGCTTCGCATCATGGCCACTGGGCTTTAATCACCCTGACATTACAAGTGGCGCAGCATCCGCAGAGTTACTGAAGGCCGCTCACAATAAAGTCGCAAACTCAGATTTGTATACCACTGAGCTTGCTGAGTTCGTAGACACTTTTGGTTCCAAGGTCTCTCCTGAGGGCTACAACCACCACTTCTGGGTTTCAGGTGGCGCGCTTGCAGTTGAAAATGCACTTAAAACGGCATTCGATTGGAAAGCGAGAAAACTTGGCAGAACAGATTTTAGCGATTGCGTTAATGACTTAGGTATCTTGCATTTTAAACAAGCGTTCCACGGTAGAAGTGGTTACACAATGAGCTTAACAAACACACTTCCTGATAAAGTCGGTTTGTTCCCTAAGTTTGATTGGCCGCGAGTTTCAAACCCATTCTGTGAGTTTGATCATGATGGAAACATTTGCAATGACATTGAGGCAGCAGAGCGTGCAGCGTGTGCAGAGATTGAAGCGGCGTTTGATAATTCTGGAAACAAGATAGCGGGCATTGTCATTGAGCCAATGCAGGGCGAAGGTGGTGACAACCACTTTAGACCAGAGTTCCTTGCGAAACTGCGTCAATATGCAGATGAACGAGAAGCACTGCTTATCTTCGACGAAGTACAAACAGGTTTCTATGGTTCAGGTAAACCATGGTTCTGGCAAACAACTGGCGTAAAGCCCGACGTTGTTTCATTCGGAAAGAAAACACAAACGTGCGGAATCTACGCAAATGACAGAGTGAACGAAGTTGCGGATAACGTCTTTGAGAAATCATCACGCATCAACTCAACATGGGGCGGTAACCTTGTTGACATGATTCGCTGTAAGCAATTCATCAACATCATCGAGCGTGACAACATTGCCGACCATGTCACTGCTTTAGGGAATCATGTGATTGATGGCCTACGTGACATTGCTCGTTCTACTGATGCGTTCTCAAGTGTACGCGGTTGTGGTTCACTCATTGCATTTACACTTCCAACACCTGAAGCACGTGGCGACATGTTGAATTCACTCATGGATAAGGGTGTGATTGCTCTTCCTTGCGGAACAAGATCTGTGCGATTCAGATTGCCACTCATCATGACAATGGAAGAAGCAGATACATTGCTTGAACGAACTGGAGAAGCAGTACACTCGCAAGCAGCTACTGCATAACTCGTGCGTAGCTCGGCTGCAATCAGTGAACACTTAGACACGCGTACGGCTGCAATTGAGGTTGCAGGCCTGCTTGACTCTGCAATGGAAAGGCACGTCGATCTCGTACTTGTCTATGGCAGTTTCCATCACCGTGAATCGTTTGAAGAAGCCGTAGCAGATATAAAACGCACATTAAATCCAAGTGTCATTATTGGAGTGACGGTTGAATCTGCTGTTGGTTGTGATTTGGAACTTGAAGGAGTCGCAGGATTATCCGCGCTTGCCATGCAACTTCCCGGAGTGACGCTCACCCCATGGACGACCACTCCGCACAATCCTGTGCCAATCTCTAAACTCGAACGCATTCCAGAATGGATCGGGTTACAAGAAGATACAAAGGCCGTATTCTTCTTTGCGGACCCATTTTCTACGCCTATTACACGCTTACTTCCATCACTTGTAAATGCATCAGGGGCGACAAGTGAAGTTCCCATCATTGGAGGTATGGCGTCAGGGGCTTCCCAAAAAGGGTTCAACCGCCTGATCCTCAATGATGAACTCATTACTGGTGGTGGAATTGGGCTGACGATGTCAGGTGATATTCACATTGACTGCATCGTGAGTCAAGGATGCAGACCGATTGGTGAACCGCTCGTGATCACAAACATCAAGGACAATGTCATCTTAGAACTTGGTGGGAAGCCCGCTCTTGATGTTCTTAAGGAACTTGCGCAATCGCTCAACCCTGATGAGCGTCAAATGGTCAAAGAAGGAGTATTACTTGGCGGTGTTATTGATGAAAAGAAGCGCCATTTTGGCCGAGGTGACTTTCTCGTTCGATCAATCCTAGGGTTAGATCACAAACGCAAAGGGATTGCAGCGGGTGAGTTTTATCGCCTCGGCAAAACAGTCCAGTTTCATGTTCGTGATGCGCAAACTGCGGTTGAAGATTTACAGTTGCTTCTCGATACCCAAGAACTCGAAGAGCAACCATTTGCCGGTCTTCTTGTGACATGCAATGGTCGCGGCAAAAAACTATTTTTTGAAGAAGATTGTGACTTAACAATCATTCGGGAGCGAATTGGGGAAGTCCCAATTGCCGGATTTTTTGCAGCGGGTGAAATTGGACCGATTGGGAATGAATCGTTTCTTCATGGACACACATCGTGCCTAACGCTCTTTAGGCGCTGAGTTTCATTGAATGGAATCGAGTTTAACAAGCTCGCCTTCTTTGACAAACTCGATTCGTTTAAATTGAAAATCGCCAAGCATGTTAGGGGAAAAGTACATCACGATTCGATTCCCTTCCTGGTGCACCAAAGTGTCACCAAAAGTCCTGCTCTGCAACATTTTGCGCATTGTCTTTGCAATCTCTAAACGATTGGAATCAAAGTATGACTGAAAGTAAGCGAGTTCCTCATCAACGCCTTTGAAGTAGCGTTGGGCACCGCTGCTGAGCACTTGCCCATATAAAATGTGCCAGTTTCTGTCTCGCAAACACACAAGTGCTTGTGAAAGAAGTTGCTCAGGCAACACTGCTTTAAGTGTGATTTCACCAGTTTCTTCATCTTTAGCTTCTAACTCAACTGAGTTTAAATACTCTTGGACTGCAGTTGAGTTTGACCCGCCAATCGTTGAATAGATGACCTTAGTATTGCCATCTTTTGAAGCGTTTTTTGGTAACTCTTTACCCATTGCAATATGCCAAGCGGGCACATGGCGATGCTCAATCGTTTCGGTTTGACAACTCAATAGAGGGCTGCAAAGCAGAAGTAGCAGAGCGGCTCGCATTACTGAGAAGCATCCTTTTTTGCCCAATCCCAGTTGTTAAATGTAAATGGCGCAACCCAGAGCTGACTTGTATCAGTTCCACGTTTGCTTGTCCACATCAGCCATGTACCATCAGCGTTAAACACTGGTAGTCCATCAAATGAAGGCGTGTGTGTGACACGCTGATGCGGTGCATCTTCGCCCTCTTTTAATGAGGATAGATTTGTCACATCAACCATGTATACCTCATAGTTGTAATGGCCCATTTCACTTGTTGCATACAACAACGCCTTGCCAGTCGGATGCCAAAATGGTCCCCAATTGACATGCTGGTTCGACGTTACTTGGTGTTCTTTTTGAACACCAACGATTGTTCCATGTTCATCAAACTTTAACTCTGACACATACAGTTGAAGCAAGTCATTCTTTGCTCTGTCGGAGCGGTATGTGATTCGTTTTCCATCTGGTGAAAAGAAAGGGCCGCCATCATAGCCAGGTGCATGGACAAGGTGAGTTGTGATGTTGCGTTCTAAATCTCGGACATAAATGTCGCCATCACCACCTTCAAGTGAACAAAAAAGAACGTGGCGTCCATCAGGGCTCCAAGATCCCTCTGCGATGTAATGTTCATTGTCCACGATAAGTGGTTTTTGGGCTTTTGGATTTGTAAGTTCACATTCAACGATGTTCATTTCTGGCGGGAACGCCCATCTGTAATCTCCACTATCACGCTGATAGCCGGGGACTTGTTCATCCGTTCGCTTTGTCGTAGTCGTTGCAAACAAAACGGTGTTTTGTTTTGATGGATGAAACCAGCCACACGTGTTTGCTGAACCATCATGACTAATCTTCACGATATTGCTTATGCCTGAAATCGCACCCTTTGCATCAAAAGTTAAATCAGCAACGTACATACTGTAATCATCACTGACGGTCTCGCCATCTTTAGGATGTTCAATTGCTTGGAAGATGATTCGCTTTGTTTGTGGATCGAAATATGATTCGCCCGCTTTTACAAACATCGATGGTGATGTGAGCATAACAGGAGGGCCGAAGAACTTTGCTTCGTTGTCATTTGCACTTGATTGAAGCGAACTCAATGAACAAAGGATGTGTGCGATACAATGTAAAAACATAGGGATTGACCTTGAATAGTAGAACAACACATCATACGCAACCGGAGCATTTACCGCATGAAATTCCTGTGCTCTATCACGATGATTATCTAGTCGCGCTTGAAAAACCCTCGGGATTGTTGAGCGTCAAAGGAATCGGATTCGATAAAATCGATTGCTTAGAAGTGCGGACTGCATCTGCTATTGAGGGCTCTAGAATTGTTCATCGCCTCGATATGGATACATCAGGCGTCATCGTTTTAGCAAGAGACGCTGACACACACCGAGAACTCAGCAGGCAGTTCCAAGATAGAGAAGTTCATAAAACATATGTTGCAATTGTCGGCGGTCTGATGCAAAACGACGAGGGCTCGATTGACATCCCCATCCGCAAGGACATGGACAATCCTCCGAAACAGTGTGTTGACTATGAACAGGGGAAGCCATCGTTAACGCATTATGAAGTGATGGAGCGAATTGATAACACAACGAGAGTATTGCTGGAGCCAGTGACGGGGCGTTCGCATCAACTCAGGATGCACCTTAAAGAAATTGGGCATCCAATCCTAGGCGACAACTTGTATGCACCAGATCCGTTACGTGACGCTTCAGACCGCCTCTTGCTTCATGCGGCAACGCTGACGATTACGCATCCAGCGACCAGTGAATCACTCACTTTTGAATCTGCCTGTCCCTTTTAAACAAAAAAAGGCACGGACGGTCGTCCGTGCCTTGTGTGTATTAACTCACACTTGCTGATTCAGGCTCTGGTTCCTGCTTGTCTTCACTTGTTGGTGTGAAGAAGAGGTGCTCATCACCCTCCTTGTGGGTGACGGAAAGGTGGTCACCTTCGTTGTAATCACCACTTAGAAGTGATTCAGCGAGTGGATCTTCAATGTATGTGCCAAGAGCTCTACGCAGTGGTCGAGCACCAAAGTCAGGGTTGTATCCCTTTTCAATGAGGAAGTCCTTCGCCGCTTGGTCGAGTGCCATTGTCATGCCCTTTGCTTTCAATCGCGAGACAATCTTTGCAAGTTCGATGTCAATGATTGAATACAAGTCATCTTTAGTAAGTGGTCTAAAGACAATGACATCGTCAAGACGGTTGATGAATTCTGGTCTGAAGAACTTCTCAGTTTCACTAAGCAATTGTTTCTTCAGTTTGTCGTAATCAGCAACTTCTTCACGCTTGCCGAAGCCGAATGACTGGCCACCTTTGATAAGGTCAGCACCGATGTTGGAAGTCAAAATGACTACAGTGTTTCTGAAGTCAACATGTCGACCGAATGAGTCAGTCAAACGGCCTTCTTCCATGATTTGAAGAAGCATGTTAAAGACATCGCTGTGCGCTTTTTCAACTTCGTCAAAGAGCACTACTGAGTATGGTTTGCGACGGACTTTTTCTGTGAGTTGTCCGCCTTCTTCATATCCAACGTAACCGGGAGGGGCGCCAACCAATCGTGAGACTGTGTGCTTCTCCATGTACTCTGACATATCGAGGTAAACCATCGAGTCAGAATCGCCAAACATAAACTCAGCAAGCGCTTTAGCAAGCAATGTCTTACCGACGCCTGTTGGACCAAGGAACAAGAATGAACCCATTGGCCTGTTTGGATCTTTCAATCCTGAACGAGACTTGCGAATTGCCTTTGCGATTTGTGTAATCGCCTCGTGCTGACTAATGACTGTTTGATGAAGTTCATCTTCAAGTTGCAAGAGTCGTTGTGATTCCGCTTCTTCAAGTCGAGTAAGTGGTACACCAGTCATGCTTGAAACCACGGCAGCAATTGCATCTTCATCAACAACACTGTTGACTTCGTTCATTTGCTCACGCCATTCTTTTTGCGCATCATCTTTCTTTGCACGAAGTTTTTCCGCTTCATCTCTGAGTGACGCCGCGGCCTCATAGTCTGCATTTTTGACTGCATCATCCTTCTTGACTTTTAGAAGTTCAAGTTGTTCTTCGATGTCTGCCATTGATGGCGGTTTAGTCATTGACTGAAGGCGAACACGTGCACCGGCCTCATCGATGACGTCGATGGACTTGTCTGGTTGTACTCGCTCAGTGATGTAACGATTTGAAAGTTCCACTGCTGCTTTGACTGCTTCGTCTGTAATCTTGACGCGGTGGTGTTTTTCATAACGCTCACGAAGTCCTTTGAGGATTTCGATTGCATCTTCATCATTTGGCGGTTCAACAACGATGGATTGGAATCGTCGCTCAAGTGCGTTATCTTTTTCAATGTACTTTCGGTACTCATCAAATGTTGTTGCACCAATGCATTGGATTTCGCCACGAGAAAGGGCGGGCTTCAATACGTTTGATGCATCGATCGCGCCTTCAGCGCCTCCTGCAC
>JAKVBR010000200.1 GCA_022447165.1 Phycisphaerales bacterium
CGCCCACAGAGCAAGCGGCAAACAACCTCCTTGCTGAAGGTGTTTCCCAAAACAGTGTCTTCGTAACAGGGAATACTGTCATCGATGCATTGCTTGCAACACTTGCTATAGACGAATCGCCAGCGTTACCAATCGATACAACCAAGAAACTCATCCTGATGACTGCTCACCGTAGAGAGAATTTTGGTAAGCCCATGGAAGAAGTGTTCAGTGCAGTCAAAGAGATTGCAGAATGTAGAGAAGATATCCAGTTTCTATATCCCGTACACCCCAACCCAAATGTGAAAGATATGGCACATCATTGGTTAGGTTCAATAGAGGGCGTGAAGCTTTGTGAACCCCTAAACTACATCGAGTTTGTGCACGCGATGAATCAAAGCCACATCATCATGTCTGATTCAGGAGGGGTTCAAGAAGAAGCACCTGCTATTGGCAAGCCAGTTGTCGTGCTCAGAGAAAATACTGAACGTCCCGAAGCGGTGAGTGCAGGCGCTGCAGTTCTTGTTGGAACAAGTAAACCCGCCATTCTTGAACAAGTCAATCGACTGATCGATGACGAGGCCTATTACGATGCAATGCGTATGGAAGAATCACCGTTTGGTGATGGTACCGCTGCAAAGCAAATTGTTTCTATTCTTGAAGATAGTGTGGGTTAAGTTCTTTTTCTAACTATAAAGGACCCGCGATTTTCAATGCCGCTGATGATTCGAATCAAATATTCGCCAACTATACCTATGGCTAACATAATGACCCCTCCTATAAGTGCCAATAAAACCATCGTTGAAGTCCACCCCTGAACGGGTGCGTCATTGCTGATATATCTAGCGATCAACCACATTGCATACACCAAGCTAAAACAAGAGAAAATCAATCCGCAAACAGCAACACATCTCAGCAAGAGAGAGGAGTTATTGATGAGTAAGTTTGAAAACAAGGAGACCTTTTTCTTTAGAGTAAAATTACTACCACCTTCAAACCTTTTTTGATGGTCTATTGAAACACTCCCCACATCTCTTGTCACTTTGAATATCAGCGCAGGTATATATGGATATGGTGTGCGTATTTTTAGCATTTCTTCAACCACTTCACGTTTAAAAAGTTTGAACGGCGTCATAGGTACATTGAGTGGTTTTTTGATTGTAACTAAGTCGAAATATTTTCTAAAAGAACTTAAGAACTTAGAAATGAATCCATGTCTTCTTTTTTTATAGCGACCTACGACAACATCGTGGTTACGTTTCTCAAACAACTTGGGTATGTCCTCAGGAAGTATCTGTAAATCATCATCAATTGTGACTACCCAATTCCCAACAGATTCACCCATTCCACACAATTCAGCTCCCGCCTTACCTGAGTTAAGCATTAACTGAACACCATGCACAAACTGATGCTTTATGGACAAATCGGATATTGTTTCCCAAGTATTTGGATCCGGTGAACAATCATCAACTAAGATTATCTCAAATGCAATCGGCAGTTCGTTTTGTAATACTTCAGAACACCGAGTTACAAGCTCATAAAGTGAGTTGCTACTATTGAAGCAGGGCACAACCACACTCAGTTCGACATCGATTTCTTTTGTATTTCTGTTGGGCATTCTTAAATATTAAACACTCATTAAATTGGAAGCAAGTTGCAATTTTGTAAGGGAGCTTTCAAAAACAAAATGATTCTGGGTATTTTTACCTATAGGTTTTTGGTTAAGCAATTCCCATCTCTCGAATTCTTGCTTTATTGTCAGGTCGTTGAATAGGTAATTTGAGAGTTCGTTGCGTTCAAGTTTTTCACTCTCAATCCCCTTGCCTATACATTCACCCACATCTGACCGTGAGATATTTAGTTCATATCCAATAGATTTAAGTTCTGGCCAACAGCATGCTTCAATCAAGTTAATCTGCTCTTCAGTAAGATTTTGTGAATATTTACCTACAGAGGAATTGTTTATGCCACTTTTACTTCCAAAAGAAGAATTTGCCGCCCAAGGGTTTCCTTCATAATCCTTGAAACCATCCATGTTAAATGAACTTGGAGAATCTGGCAGGTTGAGAAACTCACAAGCCAATTCTATCTCACCAACGGGGTTAACTA
>JAKVBR010000201.1 GCA_022447165.1 Phycisphaerales bacterium
AAATGACTTCTACTTGACGATCGGCTCGCGAATGTGTCTAATTTGTGATGGGTCTGGGAGGTCTGCTGGATTGTGTACATCCAAAGTTGTTCCATCATTGAGGTCAACCTTGTAATTAACGGTTGGTGCAGTTTGCACAATCTCTGCGCCACCCTCTCGTTCAAGACGCTCTTGCACGATTTCCATGTGAAGGAGTCCCAGGAAGCCGCAACGGAATCCAAAACCAAGCGCTTCTGAATGTTGCGTTTCGAATGTGAAACTTGAATCGTTGAGTCGAAGTTTTTCAACAGCTTCTCTGAGCGTTTCGAAATCAGTTTTTTTGCTTCCTTCTTCACTCGATGCGGGATAAAAATCACAGAAGACCATCTGTTTCGGTTCTTCGTAACCGGCGAGCGCTTCACTTGCAGGGTCGCTGTCGATGGTGATGGTGTCACCAATACGGACATCTTCAAGTGTTTTGATTGCCGCAACCATGTAGCCGACTTGAGCGGTGCCAATTGTTTGTGTTGGGACAGGGGTTGGTGTATACCGTCCAAGTTCAGTGATCGTGAATGTTCGGTTCGTCCCCATCATTTTGATTTTGTCACCTTTTGAGAGCGAACCATCAAAGACTCTGAAGTAGACAATCACGCCGCGATAGTCGTCGTAATGTGAATCGAAAATAAGTGCTCTTGTTTGCTCAACTTCAGCAGGGCGGGGTTCAGGCAGTTTCTCACAAATCGTGTCGAGCAACTCATTGATACCTTCGCCTGTTTTTGCGGAACAAAAGATGCAATCTTCAGCGGGTAGACCGAGAACTTGCTCAATCTCCATCGCAACCTTCTCAGGGTCTGCGGATGGCAAATCGATTTTGTTGACCACAGGAATGAGGTCGAGGTCGTTTTCAATTGCGAGGTATGCGTTGGCAACAGTTTGAGCTTCAACGCCCTGTGTTGAGTCGACCACAAGAAGTGCGCCTTCACATGCGGTGAGTGCTCTAGAAACTTCATATGTAAAGTCAACATGCCCTGGAGTATCGATGAAATTAAGTTCGTAATTCTCGCCTTCGTATATATGCTTAACGGTTACAGCAGATGCCTTAATCGTGATTCCGCGTTCCCGTTCGAGATCCATAGAATCGAGCAATTGGTCTTTCGATTCGCGTTCAGTGACCGCCTTTGTTTTTTGTAACAAACGATCGGCAAGCGTACTTTTGCCATGGTCAATGTGAGCAATGATGGAGAAGTTTCGGATTGGCACAGATTGAGCAGTTTACCGCAAAGGAAGGGGAATCACTTGTTCTAACTCTTCAATTGGACGAGCAATCATGTCATATCCATCACTATTAGTGATGCGGCAGTTGATGAGTGCACCGGGACTTAACTCAGTTTCACTCATAACGATCGTACAAGCATCAATGTCAGGGGCTTGTTGCTTGGTTCGCCCTTTGTAGAGCATCAACTCGCCTTCAGCGGTTTCTCCGATAAAGGCATCGATAAGGACTTGGTGTTCTTCGCCATCGGCTGCTGCTTGTGCAGCTCTTTCAAATGCGATGGCTTGCTGAGTGAGCATGAGTTCTTCTTCGCGGGATTGTTTGATGTCATCTGGAATGCGTAGGGAGTCATCATCCTCTAGTGTTCCAGCAACAGTGCCTTTTTCCTTCGAATACTTAAAGACACCCATCGCTTCAAACTGATGGTCTTCAATGTATGCCTTGAGGGCTTGATGATCATTTTCTGTTTCGCCTGGGAATCCTGTAATAAATGTAGTCCGGATGGCTACGCCTGGAATCATAGTGCGAAGTTTCTTGAGCAATGTCGATTGTGCATCTGCTTTGACATTTCTTCGCATCGCATCGAGCATGGAGTCAGTTGCATGTTGAAGGGGAATATCAATGTACGGAACAACATGAGGCAAGCGTGCCATCGCTTCGATCATGTCATCAGTGAAGTATGTTGGATAGGCGTACATTAAACGAATCCAACCGCCGCCTGCTTCCTTGACGGTATCGTTTAATGCCGTGAGAAGTCCAACAAGCCCATCTGGGTAATCGATGTCATAACCAAAACTTGTTGTATCTTGTCC
>JAKVBR010000202.1 GCA_022447165.1 Phycisphaerales bacterium
GCAATCATCAAAGAAACCGCTTGTTGAATTGACGTGCAAGGTATTTGAGTCACTTGAGAAGTTTGTCGAAAATAAGTCCGGAAGATTGTCGCCATCCACGTCACCAACTGCGATGCCCATTGTTGCTTGCATCGATCCTTCGCCGTTTGTTGCCGCACCTGAATGAAAACCCGCGTCAACGAACGTTTCACCCTGATTGAGATACAAACTGTTTGCCATTGAGTCATTACCAACATAGACATCTTGTTTGCCGTCGCCATTGAAATCGAGAATCGCAACATTAAGTCCGAATGCCGCTTGAGAAGCAAAGCCCCACTTTTGATTTGCTCTTGCGAATGTCCCGTTGCCTAAATTTTCGTACACAATGTCATGTTGTGGAGGTAGACCATGGGGTCCACCTAAAACCTCCAAGCCCTTATACGTCGCTAGGGCTGGAGGATTGTCAATGTCAAAGTCAAGATAATTGCAGACATACAAATCTAAATCGCCATCGCCATCTAAATCTCCGAAAGATGCACTCGTCCCCCACCCTTCATCATCTACTTTGGCAACACTTGCTTGTTCTTTAAAGGTGCCATCACCTTGATTCATAAGTAACTTGTTCGCGCCAAAACAAGTGACGTACAAATCATCAAACGCATCGCCATTGACATCCCCAACAGCGACTCCCATTGGCATACCTGTAAGTTGAATACCTGAATCTACAGTGACATCCCTAAACTCTATTGAATGAACAGTCGACTCATTTGCATACAACTTGCAGCAACCTTGTTCGTCATGACTGAGTACAAACAAATCTGCGTCACCATCATTGTCATAATCGAACAACGCAATACCACAGCCATTCACTTCTAAGATTGATGTTTGTGGTTCATGTCCACATGTTATTGGAGTGAGGGCTGTATCAATTTCTTTAAACTGAATGCGTTGTTGTTCTGCAACATCTTGCGAGCATGAACAAAGTAGTAGAATGAACACACACTTTTTCATTCTGGGAAACTCGTGTGCTTAAGTTCGGGTCTGACAATATCCCTAGTTATAAAGAACTGTTTCTGTGCATTTTCAGCGAGTTGCAGTTCACCTCGCTTTCGATAGATGTTCGAAAGTCGGTGGTAGACCTCATATAACCGCGGATTCAGTTCAATCGCTCGCAAGTACATCACAATCGCTTCATCTGTTCTCCCTTGACTTTCGAGTACATCAGACATCCTCGCAAATGATTTTGATGCGATGCCCTGCATGAGTTGTTGATTACCTTTGCACTTGTTGATTGATCTTTGAAACCAATGCATCGCTTTTTGAGAATTACCATCATTCATTTCAAGGAGACCAAGGGCAAACATGGAATCTGGTTCGCCATTTTGAAGAATAAGGAATCGCTGAAATGCATCCTTTGACTGATAGACGTTGCCAAGATAGTAGTGAGCCCATCCAAGAAAGTGCCATGCAGGAGAATAGACCTCACCTTGAAACTCAGTTGCTCGAGCAAACCATTGTGCTGCTTTTGAGTACCGTTTTTCATTGTGATAACTCAAACCCATGATGAAACATCCCTGTGAATATTCACCCTGTTTATCCATATGTTGCCGAACCCTCACCCTTGCACTCCCAAAATCACCCTCAGCAATCAGTCGAACAGGCGTTTCATACTGCTTATCTATTTTGACATTTTCTTCTTCTTTTGCTTCACAACTAACTACTATTAAAGAAGCTAGAAGAAAGCAGAGGGTTGTGATTGGTATTCGAAACATCGTCAATTAAAGTAGTTAAAAGGGATTTGCATCCTCATTTATTGGAATATCGTATCTTTAAGTAGGTAAGGAGTGACGCGGTATGAGGACTATTCCTCAAAAGTTCAAAGCAACGCTGTGCGGGACACTTTTATGTTGTGCATTTATTATTTTGTCAGCACATGGCGACGATTTGCAACCGAGACCCGGTGCCCCTATTCCATCACTGAGTGATGAACTCATGGTTCGTTTCGAACTCGGGAAAATTGCGTACG
>JAKVBR010000203.1 GCA_022447165.1 Phycisphaerales bacterium
ATTGCAAGCTTTAGACCAGCAGAAGTTGTTTTGTTAAAAGTTCTAAGAGATGGTGTCCCTATTAAGATGAAAGTGACTCTGGGCACCTTGTAGTTTCTTAATTTTTTAAGATTCTATGCAGTCAGTTTTGATTTGCAAATCTTTCTTTAGCATTTTTAAATGATGCAATTGCATTTAATCTACTTTCTTTAAGATTTACAATTGGCTCAGGTTGTAGTGCTTCATTTAGCCAGACGAGAGTAAGAACTAAGCCCACTCTATCCGCTGTGGTGAAGGATATTCCATCTCTCCCCCCTTTATTTATAAAGGGGAGAGATGGAATAAGAGATTGTATTTTGAATCGAAAGGAGTAAAACGATGAAATACGACGCAGTAAAACAGTGGAACACGATGGGGCTGATACAGATGTTCAAAGACGATTTGCCACCGCCAGATGAAGGAAGGAATTTTTATAAATTGCTAGTTTCAGATGACCTAAAGGACCAATTCAATGAGTGGGGAGGTTCAGATGACCACGCTGAGATTTGGTCCGAATACCTTTGCAATGCGATGAGTGTTGGTGCGTTAGCGTACCCTCCACAGTTGTTGTTTTTGTTTACGAAGCCAGTTGAGATTCCAAGAATGCCATCTGTCGAGGATACTGCAGGGCGGAGCGTGGCACTCTATAAACATACTCCATTCCTGCTCGCTGGCGAGCAGCCAGCACATCGTGATGCAGTTTTGTTTGATTCGTGGGACTCGTTTTGGATCACGTGTAAATACTCAGTGTTGTTTGGCCCGCTGTGGGGATGGGCATTTGATAATTTAAGTAAAAATAGCTGGTGGGTCGTTACTATTGACCCATCAATGATTGTGCCAGGCCGCGAAAAGGATGGAAAACTATGGGAAAATCAGTAATCATTACACCTGAGGAAGCAAAGCGAGGAATCTACATCGATTTTGAGGGCTTTGGAAAGCAGAAGTGTGAAAAACTCCCGCTCCGCACCTTCTCGGATGTGTTGTTGGGAAAGAGAAGCACGCCTTTCTTCTTCAGAAGTATGCGCCAGTCGCTCGTTCTTCGAGCATTGCAGAGTGGAATACACTTGAAGTAGCATCAATCGATGATGCGGTCGAGCAATTGTATCAGCGAGCGAAAAAAGAGAAACGCTTGATCCTTGCTTATTCTGTGCATGAACTCAACGCGGTAAAAAGACATTGCCGTGAAGCCATCTCAAAGAATTTTTCGAAGAGTTTCATCAACGCAAAGAGTGTGGCTGAAACATGGAGAAACAAATGCCATGGTAGGCATAAGCCAGAAGGAAACACACTTAAGGGGTACTTTAAGTTGATTGACCATGACACTGGCATTGAAGAGGGCTTTGAAATGACTAGCGTTCTAAAATTAATGGATAAAGAACTTGATAAAACAAAGCGCTGGCGCAATATTGATAAGCATGTGAAATCGCAGTGGGTCACTTTGTTGGAATACAACTATCAAGATTGTAAGGGACTTAGAAAACTAACTGTAAAGGCGGCAAATGGACTTGCTGCGAAATTGAAAGGGAGAAGCCAAAGATGAATGTTCCAGAATATTGGGCTTGCCAAGCCAACATCGAAGAAAAGCACTTGGTTGTTGAGTTGAATGGTTTGAAGTTACTCATTGATTCAGGATCGCCGATGACATTTGGGGAAGGAGAGTTTGAGTGGGATGGAAATGAAACTGTCCTTGAGCCAATACCAATCACTTCCATTCAATCAGTGTCACGATTTGTAGGCTTGACTCTTGATGGCATTATTGGTGCAGACCTGCTTTACAAGCGTGGGCTCACCATTGATCTTCCAAATTCAGAGATTAGGGTGCACAGTGAAAGGCGAAATGCTCCCGAACTCATGTCCGCATCATTGAATATGGGAGTCCCAGTAGTGAAACTGAACATGCTTGGTGAAGTTAGAAGTTGTGTGGTTGATACGGGTGCAATGCAAACTTTTATCTCTCAAGAGTTAAGTAGTCAGTTGGATCGTGTC
>JAKVBR010000204.1 GCA_022447165.1 Phycisphaerales bacterium
CAGCACCATTCCAAGTCGACCACCAGCAGTAGTTGACATCGCAATTGAAGTTGCAGCAATCGCGCTCAGGGAAAGCGTTGTTTCAATTGGGTAGTGCTGTGAGAGGCGTTCGTCTTCTCGCATTAAGTCTATAGTTGTTCTTGAAGGTGCATCCTCGCGCTTACCAAAGATGCGATTCCAAAAACGGTCCGTTTGAGGAAGTCCAAGTGAACTCAGCCGTCCACTCCCAATATCAACACCGATGTATGTGACTGCACCAAAGCCAAATGATCGTTGCATTGCAATGACTTCGCCACTTGGTAGCGTCATTAATGGGATCTCCTGAGCATCCCTAAATGATTGTGCATCGCCAAATGATTGAATCGTTACATCGATAGCCGGAGTTCCTACAAGGTCGCCAATCAATCCATCGAGCATCATCAAAGGGACACTTCGTCTTGTGGTTCTCACATTGGCCATGAGTTCTGGAAGAACGGGACTCTCTGTGCCGGTTGCCCACGGGTCGCCCGCATTAGGCAAGATAACAATGAAGTGGCCACCTCTATACACCCATTCCGTAAGGGCACTTGCTTGAGTCAGCGACAACTGCGTCGGAGCGTTTGACCAGATGAGCGCATCAATCGATTGAAGCGCAATCCATTGGTCGGGGAGGTCATTTGGAGTGATGCCTGATGCAATCAATGTTGATTCATGTTTGTAATCTAATGGAACAAGCGGTTGATAATCTTGAAGACCAACTCTACTCGTACCGCAAACAATAAAGTTTGCACTTATTCGAGGTATCTGAGTTGCATTCGTAATCTGCGGTGAAAACTGACGCGAAGTTAACAATTCTTGTGGCTCGCCATCCCACGACTTGACTCGTAAGGTCCAAGTCGTTGAATCTCCATCCCACGCTCTAAGTGGTGCGTACAACCATGTTGTTGTTTTTGCGCCTGGCGTAAGTGTCACTTGTCTTCCCCATGCGACAAGGTCTCCATCAGCATCGGGCACATTCCATTCAACCCAAGCGGCGATCGGTTGATTCCCGTCAGTTGAAACACTTACTTGAATTGGTGTAACTTCACCTGCTCGCCATTGATTGCCAACGCCAAACTGGTCAATCTCAACAGAGACGCTTTGCGCTGAAGCAACTGCACACCAGAAGATGCAAAGAAAACTAATCGCTCGATGAACCATAGGCATGAAGAATTGCAGCATGTGAACGAATGCCACGGTGAAGTGAAGTCACTTCAAACTTCTCGTTAGGAGCGTGAATCAAGTCATCTTCAAGTGAGAAGCCAATGAGCACAGCGTCTACACCCAAGATGTGTTGGAATTCTCCGACAACGGGTATAGAACCGCCTGTGCCAATCAATACTGCAGGGTTCGGGAAGATTTCAGTGAGCGCGTCTTTTGCTTTAGAAAGCCACGGAGATGAAGTTGGAACAGAAATAGCAGGGGAGCAGCCAAACTTTTTAAACTCCCAAGAGCACCCTGCAGGTGTTCTTGATTCAAGGAAGTTAATAAATGATTCTTGAAGTTGTTCAGCATTTTGATTTGCGACAAGGCGGCAACTGATTTTTGCGGATGCTTTGCACCCAATGACTGTTTTCGCACCTTCGCCTTGGTAGCCCGCAGTCAGTCCATTAATGTCGCAAGTTGGTCTTGACCAAAGTCGTTCAAGCGTTGAATACCCTTTTTCGCCGAATGTAGCTTTTGCACCGGAGGATTCAAGAAGAATGGCATCAGCATCACCGAGTGAAGTCCATTGTTCAACTTGTTCTTCGTCAACAACTTCGACGTCGTCGTAGAACCCCTCAATTTGAATTCGACCGTCATCATCGTGTAGTTGGCCTAAGATTTTTGTCAACGCATTCGCAGGATTGACGAGTGCACCTCCATAACCGCCACTGTGCAAGTCGTGCGATGGACCATGAAGTGTTGCTTCGATGTATAAAATGCCTCGCAATCGACTCGTGATTGCTGGCGTATCGATATCCCA
>JAKVBR010000205.1 GCA_022447165.1 Phycisphaerales bacterium
TGATTCGATGTGTGCTTGTTGATTTGCGATTTCTGGGAATGTCTCTCCCAGGGTTTCAACAACTGCCGGAACAACGTTACATAAGAATGGTTCGTGGACACCAAACGTTTGTCGCGCGTGTCGAACTGCGCGTCGCAAAATCCTACGAAGCACATACTCTCTGCCCGCAGCCCCAGCGCGTCCTCCATCTGCAAGTGCAACCACTAAACATCGAATGTGATCAGCAATCACACGGTACGCAATGTCAATGTGGGCATCGAGCGAGCCAGCGTATGGTGCAGCGCCCGTTAATGATTGGATTCGTTCAAAAATTGGGGTCCATAAATCAGTGTCATAGTTGCTCGTTTTGCCTTGCAACACTCGAGTGATTCGTTCAAAACCCATGCCTGTGTCAACATGTTGATTGGGTAGTGGCGTAAGCGAACCATCTTCACCTCGATTGAATTGAATAAAGACGAGATTCCAAAGTTCAATGACATTTGGGTCATCAAGGTTAACGAGGTGACCGCCATTACCATCTGGCGTCGAATCGTAATGAAGTTCGCAACACGGCCCACATGGACCAGTGTCTCCCATTTCCCAGAAGTTATCTTTCTTTCCCCACCGAGTGATGTGCGTGGGATCAATATCAGTGAGATCTTTCCACAACGATTCAGTTTCAACATCTGCTTCAAGCCCATCGTCTTCATTGCCTTCAAAGACGGTGACATAAAGGCGTGACCTATCTAAACCCCAAATATCCGTGAAGAGTTCCCACGCCCATTGAATTGCTTCTGCTTTGAAGTAATCGCCAAAAGACCAATTGCCGAGCATTTCAAAGAAAGTATGGTGATACGTGTCTGTCCCAACATCTTCTAAGTCGTTGTGCTTACCACCAGCGCGAATACACTTTTGAGTATCGACTGCTCGCGTGTAATCCCGCTTGCCAAGATCAAGGAAAACATCCTTGAATTGATTCATTCCTGCGTTCGTAAAGAGAAGTGTAGAATCATCATGTGGTATGACGCTGCTTGAAGGCACTTCCGTATGCCCGCATTGATCCCTAAAAAACGCAATGAAGTCTTTTCGGATTTCTGAGCTTTGTTTTGTCACTGGATTAGTCATGGAATAATGCTCTTTCGTGAGAGAATGACAAATTGTACCCTTAAGGGGTGGGTGTGTGAGGAGTGTGCCGCTTTCTGGTATCCTGCGTTGCTCCCATGGCGAATCGTACACCAATCATTGGCGGAAACTGGAAGATGCATACTGACTTAGAGTCAGGTATGAGGATTGCAAGTGAAGTCATTGACTATGTCGATTCAATCTCATCAGAAGATGCTCCTGCAGGTGCTGATGTTGTGCTTTATCCACCATTTCCATATCTGCAAGCCATTGAATCAATCACAGGTCCATCCCATGTTCAATGTGGTGCCCAGGATCTATGGATTGAGGAAGAAGGGGCGTTCACGGGCGAAGTAAGTGCTTCGATGCTTAAAGATGTTGGCGCTTCGATGGTGCTAACCGGTCACAGCGAGCGAAGGCACATCGTTGGCGAATCAGATGAACTTGTAGGCCAAAAAACGAAGCGAGCCCTTGATTCTGGGTTAGCCGTCACGCTCTGTGTTGGTGAAACAATCAATGAGCGAAATGCCGGTAACACGCTTGACGTTGTGTGCAATCAGCTTTCTAAAGGGCTTGATGGCATTTCCGCTGATGCGATGGCGAATGTCGTGATTGCGTATGAGCCGGTGTGGGCAATTGGTACAGGGCATACAGCAAGCCCTGAAGATGCCCAAGAAGTCCATGTGGCGATTCGGGCACATGTCGAAAGTGTCCACGGGAGCGATGTTTCAAACAATATTTGCATTCAATATGGTGGCTCTGTGAAGCCAGAAAATGCGAAAGACCTCTTTGCATGCCCTGATATTGATGGAGCACTCGTTGGTGGTGCGTCACTTACAGCAGATTCATTCAATGCAATCATCGAAGCTTCGCTATAAT
>JAKVBR010000206.1 GCA_022447165.1 Phycisphaerales bacterium
ATTTGCTGAGTGCGCTAGACAACACTTTGGTGGAACTTTAAGCGGAAGACTTTCAGTCACAGGTGGATGTGGCGGAATGGGTGGTGCGCAACCACTTGCAGTCACGATGAATGAAGGCACATGCCTCATCGCGGATGTCTGCATCGAGCGTCTAGAGAAACGTGTCCATGATCGATACCTTGACGAGATCATTGAAGACTTAGACTCAGCAATCGACCGGGCTGTTGAAGCAACTGCAAACAAAGACGCCGTTTCGATTGGATATCTTGGAAACATAGTCGACTTGCTTGCAAGATTAAAAGAAAGAGGGATAGTCCCAGATGCCCTCACCGACCAAACATCAGCACATGACACGCTCGTTGGGTACTACCCAACAGGACTTTCTCGTCAAGAAGCGGATGCACTTCGTGACGCTAACCCAGAAGAGTACACTCAAAGAAGTTTAGACACGATGAGTGAGCATGTTCGACTCATGCTTTGGCACCAAGAACAGGGCGCAAAGACATTTGACTACGGAAACAACTTGCGACAAAAAGCGCTTGAAAATGGTGTTGAAAACGCATTTGATTTCGAGGGGTTTGTACCAGCATACATTCGCCCCCAATTCTGTAGAGGTCGCGGACCATTCAGGTGGGCAGCACTTTCTGGCGACCCTGAGGATATTAAGAAAACTGACGAAGTCATTCTTGACTTGTTCCCAGAAGATGAATCACTCCATCGCTGGATTCGAATGGCTCAAGACCGTGTTGCGTACCAGGGATTGCCCTGCCGCATTTGTTGGCTAGGACTTGGCGAGCGTGACAGGGCTGGACTCGCGTTTAACGAACTCGTTCGTAATGGCGATGTCTCAGCACCAATCGTCATCGGTCGTGACCACCTCGATTGCGGAAGTGTTGCATCACCAAATAGAGAAACAGAAGGTATGCTTGATGGAACAGACGCAATCAGCGACTGGCCACTCATTAACTTTGCGCTCAACATTGCAAGTGGTGCAAGTTGGGTGTCCTTCCATCACGGCGGCGGTGTTGGTATTGGATATTCACAGCACGCAGGTCAAGTGATTGTTGCAGACGGCACCGACAAAGCGGCAGCACGGTTAAAACGAGTGCTTACAAATGACCCAATGATGGGCATCTTTAGGCACGTCGACGCGGGCTACCGCGAGGCGTGTGATTGTGCTGATGAACAACATGTCAAGATTCCATTAAGGCAAGAACCGCGTGACTGATTTCCTCATCATCAATGCACGTCTGCTGACACTCGCTGGCGAGTCACATCCACGGCGTGGCAGTCACATGAGTGATTTAGGTGTGATTGAGTTAGGACACCTTCTTGTCAGAGACGACAAAATCGCGTATGTTGGCGAAGGCGTTCCTTCAGAAGATTTAATCCCAGAAGGTGAAGACATCCCAATCATTGACGCGTTTGGCAGAGTTGTCATGCCTACCTTTGTCGATTGTCACACGCACATCTGCTGGGCAGGTGAACGCTTCGATGAGTTTGAGATGGGAATCAAAGGCGCATCGTATCTTGAGATACTTGAAAGTGGTGGCGGAATCATGTCGACCGTCAGAGCCGTAAGAGAAGCATCTCAAGAAGACCTCGCTGTTGACATTCTGTCGAGAATTGGTTTGATGTCATCGCTTGGCACTGCGTCTGTCGAAATCAAAAGCGGCTACGGCCTTGATACAGAAAACGAATTGAAAATGCTACGCGCAATTCATGATGCATCGCAAGATGTCACGCAGCAAATCGCAGGCACGTTCCTTGGCGCCCATGCCATCGACCCAGACCAACCCAATTTCGTCGAAACAACCATCCATGAAACACTTCCTGCAGTTGTGCAAGAGTTTCCGGGCATCACCTGTGATGCATACTGCGAGAAAGGCGCATGGTCTGTCGAAGATACTACTGCACTCTTTGAAAAAGC
>JAKVBR010000207.1 GCA_022447165.1 Phycisphaerales bacterium
TCTCTTGAATTGCATCAAGAATGTCGCCATACGATTCTTCTGAAAAACTCGTGAGCTTGATGTAACCAATGTTATTGTCTTTATCAATCATCCAATCCCACACAGGTTGCCCATCGTCATCAAGTTCTTTTTTCCACCAACCTTGAACGGAGTGGAGTTTGATTGAGTCTCGTGTGAGTTGGAAGTCAATTGGGTCGTCATGATTCGGTCGTCGAACCGTGAGGGTTACGATCGTGCCTTTCGGTCCTGTGATGCGATCGACGGCGTCATTGAGCGACCAACCGCTAGCGGATTTACCATTGACTTTGAGGATGACATCCTCAGGTTGAATACCGCCGTAGTATGCAGGAGAACCTTCGATTGGGTTCACAATCATGATTTCGCCATTTTCATTTTCGCGAATTTGGATGCCAACGCCAACGAAGCGCCCTTCAGTTTGTTGTTCAAAACGGCGTGATTCATCAGGCCAGATGATGGCGCTGTACTTGTCGAGTTCTTTCATTGAGCCATCGCCAAACTCACGAATGATGACGCCAACTGGAAGTTCCATTGCGTTGTCATTAATGAGCAGGAGGCGTTCTAGCGTTTGAATCAACACTCGCTTGCCCGGAATGTGTTTTAGGTACTGCGGAAGTGATTCGATTTCTTCGTCAACAGCGTCAATCCACATGTTTCTCAGCGAGCGGTCGTCTGCTTTGCTGAATGTTTCCGCGATTACTGGCATCTCGCCAAGATTGCGAATAGATTTGAGTCCACTTGTGATCAAGGCTTCCCACGAAACTTCATTCATGTGTTCTGCAGTAGCAACATCAATCGCTCTAATGAGCATGGCAGGTTCGATGCCATCGATGCGTTCTTCCCAGTTGTCCCCCGCTTGCTCGTTGTATGCTTCTGGTAAGTCGTCGCCAAGTAACTCGGCACGCTTTGCTTTGAGCTCATGAAGGTGCTTTGGAGCGTATTGCCGTAAGAGTGAAATCTCGAGTGTGATTTCTTCGAGGCGTTCATTCCAACGTTCATACAAATCTCTTCGTGCTGTATCTTCGTAGAATGTTCGTAAGTAATACATTAACGTTTGCGCCGTCAGCAGATTTCCTGATTTAACTAAGCCATTGATTTCTTTCTTTGTTCGGTTGACGACCGCTTGAATGTCTTCGTTAAACATAACCGTGTCGAGGTTTTTAGAAAGCGTTTGTGCTTCAACGGCTTTTTGCATCGCTTGGAGAATCTCTTCTTCTACAAGGTGTGCTTTCATTTCAGACAATGCTTCATCTCGATCTGAAATTGTTGCTTGAACAGATTTTTCTTGATGAGTGCGATATGTCTCAATTTGTTCACTGAGTGTAGACGAGAAATCTAGATTTGCATCAGGGACATCGTTAAACAAGCCGTCGACAGCATCCCAGTTGCCGTCCGATGCTGCTTGCCAAACTTTGCTTGACCACTCTGCTGTTGAGACGCCTTGCCCAAATGTCATCTGGGAAGTAATCATGAGCAGGAGAATTGTGGTCAAGATTCGAGTCTTTTGAAGCATAAACAAGTTCCTTCGTTTAAAGCGTCTGAGGGGTTGTGTATTGCAAAACATCGGCGTTTTGCATGCCCTTCTTAAGCATACTAGCACTCATCTCATACGAAAATAAGTATTTCTGGGTTCATCAATCATCCTCAGAAATGCGTTTGCCCGCCTCTTCCCATGCGTTAGGGTCATCTACCTTCAATCCGGGTTGCTTTTTTGGAGCCATGGATTTTGCTTTTGGTCTACGTGCAATACTAATAATTATAAAAATTTACAAATTCTATCAATACGCTAATAAACATCAGTTATGGCAAAAGTGCTCAATTTTTTTAAGAACGCAGTTTACATAGAGTTAACTAACATTTTTCATCAATACGCTGGTAAACATC
>JAKVBR010000208.1 GCA_022447165.1 Phycisphaerales bacterium
TGCAGAGTGCTTCTTACGCTTTGTTGCTTCTTTTGGAGGTTTCATAATCCAGCAATGAACGAGCGTCTTGTCTTTACTTTTGATCCATTTCTCTTTTGGTTCTGAAATTGCACGTGTTTCGCACCATTCAGTATTTTCACATGTAATTTTATTGACTTTAAAACTACTTTTCTTAACTATTCCAACAGCAATTTCTGGGACAGTTATTGCATCACCAGTAGTCATTGCCCACATGTCTTTAGCAATGGAAGAATTACTAATGCTGTTTACAGCATGTCCTTTTGTCAATTGCCTTAGTCTTCCTCCAATTCTAGGTAACGAATAAAGATGTTCTTCGCCATGCCACCCAAGTTTCACAAGAACATTTTTTGAATCTGAAGTCCAATCAACCCAAGCACCAAAAGATGCTTCTGCAGTATCTGATAATGTGATAGCTAATAGGCATTTATCAGTCTTTTCTGTAATTGAATATGCTTCGCCCTTAGTTGCGCTAGCAACAAATAACTCTAGGTTATTAGTTGAATAGGCTGAATCATCACCTTCTCTACCGGCCCATGCAAGCCATTTGCCATCAGGCGACCATTTGATTGCGCCTTTAGGTCCATTTGGACAATTTGGCAGCGTTGAGTGCTTTTTAGTTTCAATGTCATAGATCACAACTTTTGTGGGCTTTGAAGTTACAGAAGCATTTTTACTAGTGTTTGTTGTGATGGCTAATTTAGAACCCTTTGGGTGCCAGCAGAAATCAAAAGAGCCATTCTTGTCTTTTGACCAAATGTTATTTGTATTCCCAGTACTTGCGTCTACAAGATGTAATTGAAAACGTGCGCTTCCAAAATATCCATCGCCATCTAAGCGGTACCAAATATCATCAGCTATTAATGGTGGATCACTTGCATTATTCTTTTTCCTCTCTTCTCTTGCTTCGTTTGTAAACTCATAATTAGTTTCCCTATATGAGATCGCCAACGATTCGCCGCTAGGGGACCACTTCATTGCACCTATTGACCCCTCTTTTAAGGTTGTTAGTTGTTGAGCTTCGCCACCAGTCATCGAAATAGTAAATATCTGAGCGCCTTCATTTGATGATCTGGTAAAGGCGATTTTTGAACCGCAAGGAGACCACTGAGGATTGCTATCCTTGTCACCCGTAGTCAATTGGATTGGTGGAGCTTTCCCATCAGTGCTTACGCACCATATTGAGGTTTTGTTTTGATTTTCATTCAGTGTTTTGCGTGTGTAGGCAATATGTTTGCCGTCCGGCGATATGTTGGGGTTTCCAACTAGCACAAGATTGTTAAGTTCTTCTGGTGTTATCAATTTCTTTTTAGACATAATAAGCATGGTATCGTTTACTCTACGTATTGATGGATATCGAAACTATTCTTAAGCAAATAATCGCAGTCGAATCGACGAGCGCACTTTCAAATGAGCCCTTGGTTGATTTGATTATGAGTCTAGTCGATGGGCACGGTGTTATTGCTCATAAGTTGCCATCACATCAAGAAGGAAAATTCAACCTTTTACTGACTAAAGGTGAACCGTCAGTCAAAGGCATCACATTATGTGGCCATTTAGACACAGTACCAGCTACAGGAGATTGGGAATCCTCTCCATACGAACTTACTCAACGCGGTGACAATTGGTACGCTCGCGGTTCGTGTGACATGAAGGGATTTGTAGCCATTGCTCTCCACACCATCATTGAAACTACGGTAAGCAATGGATGCCTTGCTGTGCTTCTCCTGTGTGATGAAGAAGTGGGTTCCTTGGGCGCTAAGCATCTTGTTGAGACAGGATTACCAATTGATGTTCCAACATCGGTCATCATTGGCGAGCCAACTTCATTGAACATTGTCAGGCTAC
>JAKVBR010000209.1 GCA_022447165.1 Phycisphaerales bacterium
ATTAGGGCGGAAGCTGTCCAGCAACTCATTAACAACGGAACTGTAGAAGGCACAATCACTGGTGAAATCCAGTTGAATTCAGGAAGCATAGGGGAATGATGAACCTGCATGGGCAATCAAAAAGCAACTCCAATTCCTAAGATACTGATTGGTTTTTCTCTGATACTCATTGCAGTCGTCGTAACGCTTGCACTCAATCTAACGACTGAGGGTTTTGCAAATTCAAAGATTCTCATTGCGTTAGGTGTCGTTGTCCTTGGAGTTTCTTGTAGCGCAGGCATGCTTTTGATTGCGATCAAGTCAAAGAGTTTGAGTTAAGGGATCTTTCGTTCAGCATCTCTCCCAATGACATCCATCTTATGCTTTGCAACTTGGCGGTCTCGCCAAATTTTTTCAGAAATCCATAGCGGTTCAGTTAATCCTTCTTCCCATTCATCATAAAGGGAAAGGATGTGATTTACTTGCTGAGGATAATGGGGTGCAAGGTTTGTGGTTTCGCCTAAATCTTGTTCTAAGTTAAAGAGTAGGGGTGGTTGATCATCAACACGAATGAGTTTCCAATCGCCATATCGGACTGCGCCTGCAGGACCACGTCTCCAATAAAGAGCTTCATGCGGTTTTTCTAGATTCGTACCATCAAGAAATGGCATGAGATTAATTCCGTCCAGTTTTTCTTGTTTATCTCCACCTGCTACAGCTATCACAGTTGAAGCGATGTCTAATGTGCTGACCGGGTGTTCGTATTCAGAGGGAGTAAGGTGATTCATCCACTTCACTACATACGGCACTCGAATGCCACCTTCCCACTTTGAACCCTTCATGCCACGCAATGGTCCATTGTCAGAGGCATTGATTGTTGCACCGCCATTATCATTTAGGAAAAAGATAATCGTGTTTTCATCAAGATTCAGTTCTTTCAAATTATCAAGAATTGAACCAACGGCATTGTCGAGTGAAAGCGTCATCGCAGCAAGTTTCTGACGTTTTTTGTTTTTTATCTCAGGGAATTGTGCGATCAACTGATTTGGTGCTTCCATTGGTGTGTGAACGGCATTAAATGAGACAAACAAAAAGAAAGGATTATCTTGTTGCTTATGAATAAAATCATTAGCCTGTTCAGTTATCCAGTCAGTGAGGTATCTGTCTTCTTTTTCAGGAATGACGGTTCTGCCATTCAGAAGCGATTGCTGCGTTACTTTATCTGGATTCTTCTTTGACCAATAGGTACGCGATCCAAGCAGAAAACCGTGGAACTCATCAAAGCCACGTTCTAGTGGGTGCATTTCTTCAGTTCCGCCAAGATGCCATTTGCCAATAAGGCATGAAGTGTAACCCAGCGGTTTGAGATAATCTGCAATAGTCAGTTCGTCTAATGGCAGTCCGACATCCTTGCCTCGCAAGTTCGCTTCATGTCCAAACCTTTGTTGGTACCGGCCAGTCATCAGGCCTGCCCTTGATGGGCTGCATACTGATGCAGTGACATAACCATTTGTACAAACTACACCTTCACTTGCAAGTTTATCAATTCGTGGTGTTCTAAAGTCTTGAGCCCCGGTAAATCCAAAATCAGTGTATCCAGCATCGTCAACAAAGAGTATGACAATGTTTGGTTTCTGAGTTGAAACTCCTGTAAGGCAGGCAATAATTAAAAGTATTAATGCATTCATAGGGTTATAGTACACATATAGAAAAGGAGATTTTATGTCACTCATCAAATTCATCACACTAACAGTAGCGTTGGTCTTTTCGCAAGGAACGCAAGAAGTTGAAAGTAAGGAATTTAACATTGATGCAGTTCATTCCACAGCTATCTTTAGAGTTCACCATGTTGGTGCGGGGATGTTCTATGGAAGGTTCAATG
>JAKVBR010000021.1 GCA_022447165.1 Phycisphaerales bacterium
TCCCATTTGGGGTGCATATGGCTATCGTACCACCTTGCAATCCCCCTTCCCGCCCTCTCCAACGCACATTTCAACAATCTTACTTGCAGGCATTTCAATTTACTCTTACAGTTTGGTTGAGATGAATGGAGAACCAAGAGCGTGATTGAATCAGCATCAAGCATGATTCCTCATTCACTTGCCCGTTCTCTTGAGCCTGTTCTCCTTAAACAAACCAATCATCAACTCAAAGACATCCACTGGTTTAAAACTGATTGGCAACGAGGTGGCGCTGCAACAGGATATGCCGTTTGGGAAGATGAAGATAAGCAGGAACATCCTGTCGTTCTAAAGATTCCAATCGTCCGCAAAGAACTTCGCTGGACAAAGCGAATGCAAGATATGGATGGCGTTGCCCCTCATCTGTTTGCTTATGGCGAGCAACTAAACGGATATGACCTTGCGTGGATGATTATTGAACGCTTCCCCGTTGGACCACTCGGTAAACATTGGGATGATTCAAACATAGAGCGAATCGCAGATGCTGCGGCTCGATTTTCATCTGCAGCGAGTGTCTTTGAACTCGACCAAGAAGGAAGACGAGAAGATTGGAAAGACCTCGTTTCCAAAGCGAAGAAAAGCATCCGAGAAAATCACATCGAGAATGAAAAGGATTGGAAAAAAGCAATCACAACGCTCAATAAAAAACTGGATGGCGTGATGGAGACTTGGAGGGGGCGACGCATCGACCAGTGGCTTCACGGCGATTTGCACTTAGCAAATGCAATGTGCAGGACAGAACAAGATGTTTCCCCTGTTGCACTCATCGATCTTGCTGAAGTGCACGCTGGTCACTGGATTGAAGACGCTGTGTATCTAGAACGGCAACTCTGGGGACATAAAACGCGCCTTAAAGCAACAAAGCCAGTCAATGCCATGGCGTCCGCCAGAAGAAAACATGGCCTGAGAGTTGATGATGATTACATCAAGTTAGTAGACATCAGGCGAATGCTACTTGCTGCAACTGCTCCAGCATATATGCAGTCTGAGGGCGATCCTCGCTATCTTGCTGCCTGCTTAGAGCAGCTACAGCACGCAATGGCTCGGCTCAAGATTGGTTAAAAGGCCTGTTTTTCTCGTATTGTTTGCGATTCAGGGCTCGGTAGACTAAAATCTCCAATTCTCAAAAGGAATATATACATGGACCGAGACCGTTTAAAAGACATCCAAACAGCAGACCTCTCTGAAAGCAATATGAACGAAGATTTCGTTCTGTGGCTGAAGACAAAGGGCCCAACTTACTTGCTCTTTTTCATGGTCATCATTGCAGCGTATTTGTTCTATGTCCGTTACGAACAAGGCAAGAATACCTACCGAGCTGAGGCGTGGATTGCGCATTTAGAGGCCATGGCTTCTGGGCTTCCAGCGTCCCATGAAGACGTAGCAGTGACCTATGCCGATGTTGATTCAATCGAAGGCCTTGGCTACATCAGTGCTGGCGATGCTTACCTCAAATCATATGTGTTAAACAAAACTGTCGGCAACGCTCAAGATGCAGCGGCAAATCCACTTTCAGAGGAAGACCGCTTGTTCTATCTTGAAAAAGCTGATGCCCTCTACAGCAAAGCAATTGCTCTTGATGACAATTCCACGCAATCCACTCTAATTGTTGTCAGTGGCCTGAATGGTCGAGCTGCAGTTGCTGAATCAAGAGGCGACATTAAAAGTGCAGAACAGTATTACAATCAAGTCATCAATCGAGTGGGGGACCAGTATCCAGCACTCGCTAAGCAAGCTGAGTCAAGAATCGGTGGATTACAACATCTAACCGTTGCGATTCAACTTCCAACAGATGCAGAAGTCAGTGCTCAGTTAAACAGAATCGAAAACCGTGATGCGTCTCTGAACAACACGACAATCGATGCGCTCACTGAGTTAACTGACACGCCGAGCAACTAACGATGTGCTCGAATTCCGAGCAAGTTGAATCCATTTTTGATGGGGGTGGAAACATCGACACCGCTGCGCTCTTCCGTGCGTATGAAACCCAAAGTGAAAACGACGATAAGCCCGTCGAGGCAACTTTCAAGTTGTCACATGATTTAAAAACTCGCCTCGACAAATACCTTACGACTAGAATCCCTTTCCTTTCGAGGACGAGTTTACAGCGACTCATCAGTGAAGAAGCAGTGACAGTGAATGGCAGAACGCCTAAGGCCTCTACAAAACTTTCAAAAGGTGATGTCATCAATATCATCTTGCCGCCTCCCCCATCAAAAGATATCAAGGGTGAAGATATTCCACTCAAAATCATTTTTGAGGACAAAGACATTATTGTTATAAACAAGGATGACGACATCATCGTTCACCCTGCACGAACAACGAACAGCGGAACAATGCTTAACGCCCTCGTTTGGCATTTTGAACATAACAGTAGTGGCAACTTATCTACGGTAGGTGAAGAGTTTGCCAGGCCAGGTGTCGTACACCGACTCGACAGACACACAACTGGCGTCATGGTTGCTGCAAAAACTGACACCGCACACTGGAGAGTTTGCAAACAGTTTGAAAAACGTCAAACTCAAAAACGCTATTTGGCAGTTGTCCACGGAGAAGTAGAACCGCTCACAGATACAATTGATGTGCCATTAGGCAAACATCCAACGAAGCGAGAATCATATGCCGTTCGCTGGGATGACTTAGGAAAGCCGTCGGTCACCATTTTCAGGGTCGTCGAACAGTATGAGGGCTATACGCTTGTCGAACTAGAACTCAAGACTGGCAGGACTCACCAAATTCGACTTCACCTACAACACTTGGGTTACCCAATTGTTGGGGATGACATTTATGGCGGAAAACACTTGAAGTATTCTGATGTGCTCCCAAGGGGCGCTTCTGAAGACGTCGACCGAAGTGACTTCCTCATAAAGCGCCAAGCACTTCATGCTGGATATCTAGGGTTTACGCATCCAATCAGTGAAGAAGCCGTGTCGTTTACCGCCCCACTTCATGGAGACATGGCAGAACTCGTAACGGTTCTAAGAAAATACCACTATAAAGGAGCTCCAAAAGTTCCTGGAACAGTCATTGATTTAGATGAAGCTTTATCAGTTAACGAAGCTTGATTGAAACAAGCGCTATCATTGCTAGCACAACTGCGAGAATCCAAAACCGTATAACGACCTGCGTTTCAGACCAGCCCTTTCGATGGAAATGGTGGTGAATCGGCGCGCAAGTGAATATGCGTTTACCGCCACTGAGTTTGAAGTATCCAATTTGAAGGAAACTGCTCATGATCTCCATAATGAAAACTCCACCAATGACGAGCAGTAAAAACTCTTGACGAATGATGATTGCGATTGCCGCAAGCATTCCACCAAGCGGCATCGATCCTGCATCGCCCATAAACACTTTTGCTGGGTGACAGTTAAACCACATGAAGCCCAGACATGCCCCAGCAGTTGCCCCAGCAACAACCATAACTTCTGAAGCCCCTTCAATGTAAGGCATCAATAAATAACCTGCAGTATCCGGAGTTCCTGCGATGTAACATAGCACCATCATCGCAAAACTTGCAATCATGACTGTCCCTGGCGCTAATCCATCAAGCCCATCTGTGATGTTCACAGCGTTTGACATCGTCATCACCATAAAAATTGAAATGAACAAAAACGCGCCAAAACTGAGTGTGATGACATGGGGCGACAACACAAGTGATTCAAGTGATGGCTCATATGTACGCATAAATGGAAGCGTGAGCACATGTGCAGCGTCTCCACTCCCTGCATTCCAAACAATCCAACCGACGATAAACCCGATTCCAAACTGAAATAGTAGTTTTTCCCATCCAAACAACCCATCTCTAGAGCCCTGAGCACGCCGTTTCGCAATGAGTTTGAGCCAGTCATCTGCAACACCTAATCCCGTAAAGAGAACCATCACCATCATGAGAAGCATGATGTATTGATTTCGCACATCAGCAAACAGGAGCGTTGTCAAGATGACCGAACCCATCAAAAGAAGTCCGCCCATTGTTGGCGTATTCTCTTTATTTCGCATGAGCGCGTTGAGTTCAGCGTTGCTGAACTCGGCGCCATCGCCGATCTTCTTTAAGACGAGCCAGCGAATAAAGGGCTTTGCGAGGAAGAACACAATGCAAAAGGCAATAAGCACGGAGGCAAATGCCCTGAATTCAAGTTGATAGAACACTTGCAAATAGGTGTAGAGCCCAATCTCATCGAGCCACTGTTCCATTGATTGCATGAGGTTGTACAACATCTACAGTGGTATCGTCTCTTAGGGTTGCAAAACTTTTCTTTGAGAAAAACTGTCCATCACTCGTTCAAGTGCTATTCCTCTGGAGCCCTTCAAGAAAACGATGTCCCCCTTGTTAAGAAAACCTGCAATCGAATCCATCGCACACTGTGTAGCGATTTCAAAATAGTGCGCCCCTGTCAACCGTTTATTTGCATACTTCATCGCATCACCCACTAGACAAACAACATCGGCATTCACTGATGCAATCTGTTTGGCGAGTTGTTCGTGTTCGCATTGCTCATCAGGACCTAATTCAAGCATGTCACCTAAAACGAGCACCTTCCGCTTAGCATCGCATCCCGATGCAAACTGCAGTAACGCACTCATCGATGCTGGATTTGCGTTATAGGCGTCGTTGATAAATGTAACGTCATCAACGAAGTGCGATGACATTCTTCCTTCTGTAGGATGCACTGTTTTAAGCGTTTGCAGCAACTCAATTCTTGAAGAGTTGACCCCAGATTGCCTGAATGCTTCTTCTGTTGCAATGAGGGCTAATGCGCCATTCATTGCATTGTGCGCGCCAAGCAACTGCAATTCGATGGTCGTTTCATCAATAGCAATAATGCTATTTCCAAGCGCTGATTGCGAGAGCGACCATGACTGATCATCGATGCTGATGACTGGGCAACAAATGCTTGCTTGCGAGATGTCGACATTTAGGCCAGTAATCGCTTTCCCGCTTTCACATAACGATTCTAGCAGTGAACATTTCTCTTTGACGATGGCTTCGATTGAGCCAAACCCTTCTAAATGGGCGGGTGCTATCGCGGTGAGCACTGCAACATCAGGCCTTACAAGCGTTGCGAGTTTTGGAATCTCACCAACTTCATTTGCACCGACTTCAACCACAACAAAGGGCGCGCCTTCTGCATCGAGCATTGTGAGCGGTATTCCTAAGTCGTTATTAAAACTCCTTGGAGAACATACCGAATCATTGCCGAGCAGAACCGCTATTAGATTTTTGGTCGTCGTTTTCCCAACAGAACCAGTAATCGCAATCACTGTACCTGTAACAAATTCTCTTCTCTTAAGTGCTAACTCAAACAGCGCTGTTCGTGGACACTCAACAATAACAACCGGAACCGCACACTTGACTGGTTTTGAAACAACAACAGCAGCGCATCCCATTCGCACCGCATCTTCAATATAGTCGTGCCCATCGGCTTGCTCCCCTTTGAGAGCGAAAAACACTTTTCCATGTATTGATCTCCGCGTATCAATTTCTGCACCTTGACACTCAACATCACTTCGCCCTATGAGTTGACCTGAGACGTACTGTTCTAATTGTTCAGTTGTAAATGGCATTACACATTGCTCTGCAATCGCTCATCAATCGCATCTTGAGCAATGAGTACATCATCAAAGGGAATTGTCTCATCCTTCAGAATTTGGTTTTTCTCATGACCTTTGCCAGCAATCACGACAACATCACATTCAGAAGCGTCATTGATTGCCTTTTCGATGGCTTGTTTTCGGTCGGTGATTCGGTACACGCAAGACCTTCTGTCATAGGGAACACCAGAGAGCACTTCATCAAGAATCGCATCTGGATCTTCGCTTCGCGGGTTGTCGCTCGTTGCATAGGCAACATCTCCAATCGTCGATGCGATTCGTCCCATGCGAGGTCTTTTCGAGCGGTCTCTGTCACCGCCACAACCAAAGACAACGTGTAACTTTCCACCCTCTGGAAGGATGTGCCTCACTGACTCAAGCATCTGTTCAAGCGCGTCATCTGTGTGCGCAAAATCGACAAACACAGGCACTGCACAACTTCCGACTCGTTCAAGTCGTCCTGGCGGTGGTTCTGCTGTTTCTAACGCCCTTCGTATGCCCTCAGCATTTGCACCGACAAGGTGAGCTGCGAATGCTGCTTGTAATGCATTGATTGCGTTATGCCTCCCGATGAGGGGTAGCAATAACTCAATCGTTCCCCAAGGACCGTGCAGGGCAATCAATGAGCCCCCTAGCGTTTCTTCTTTTACTTCAACCCAGCCCGCTGCCGCATCACTATCGGTGCGACATGAATACACATGAGCATGACACCGATCAGCAATTGACCAACTTGCCGGGTCATCCATATTGATGATTGCTGATTCGTGAACAAGGTCAAAGAGCCGCATCTTTGCTTGAAGATAAGCAGCGGGCGACCCGTGATAATCTAAGTGGTCACCAGAAAAGTTTGTAAAGATACCAGCGTTAAACTGAAGTGCTGCGACTCTACCTTGGTCAAGTGCATGACTTGAGCATTCCATGACTGCAGCAGTGCAGCCGTTATCAATCATGCTTCTGAGAAGTCGACTGTTATCACAAAAACTCGGCGTTGTGAGTACTGATTCTTTGCTGACATGACCATCGTCACACACAATCGTCCCAAGCATTCCGCACTTGATTGAACATGAGCGAAGGATGTGCCGAACGAGCCATGCAACTGTCGTTTTACCGTTGGTACCCGTGACGCCAATGAGTTTGATGCTCGATGATGGATTTCCATAAAAACGCTCTGCAATGACAGCACCGATTGCCTCTGGTTTGTACGTCACAATACATCCAACAGTTTTGTGCTTAAGCGAATCTGCAACATCTGGCGTACATACGATGACGGTTGCGCCTCGTTCAATTGCATCTTCAATAAACGTAGCGCCATCGCGCCGGTGGCCACTTCGAGCAACGAAGCAAGCACCTTCCTCAGCTCTTCTTGAATGTTCTACAACAGTCGTGACAACATCATCAACTTCAACGTTGGAAAGTTGTACATCGAGTCCTTGAATCAGCTGTTTAATCGATTGCATCCGTGCATAAACAGGATAGCATTTTTAGGTGGCAGATGGAATAAACATTGCGTCACCAAAGCTATAAAATCGGTAACCCGACTCAATGGCTTCTTCGTACACCTGGTGCATCTTCTCGAGACCAATGTATGCACTGACAAGCACGAGGAGTGTTGATTTAGGCAAGTGGAAATTGGTGAGCATCCCATCAACGATTTTCGATTGATATGGAGGAGAAATCATCAGCGAAGTATCGCCAGATAAATTGCTATTTCCATCCCAAGAATCAAGATGAGGCAGTGATTCAAGGGTTCGAACGCTCGTCGTACCTACTGCTATCACCGGAATACCTTCCAACTTAGCCCTCTTTAACACGTTGAGCGTTTCCTTTGAAACAAACCATGATTCTTCGTGCATGGGATGATCCTCAAGGTGCTCGCATTCGATGGGTTTAAACGTTCCTGCCCCAACATGAAGTGTCACTTTCGCAATTGTCGCGCCATTTCTTTCCATCTGCTCAAGCAGTGCTTCATCAAAATGAAGCCCTGCAGTAGGAGCAGCTACCGACTGCGACTGCGACGCATCTGCATACACAGTTTGATATAGCTTCCTATCTTCTACATCATCTTGCTTTTGACCCGCTCTCGCTTTGATGATATAGGGAGGCAGTGGTGTTAACCCGACTTCTTCAAGGACTTCAGCGGGATGTCTGGTATCGCTACATGAACAAAGCCAATGCGAGCCATTTTTGGATTGCAGCGTTAGTTCAATTCCTTCTTGCAACACAATCGACATCCCCTCTTGCAACTTGCTTCCGCTCTTGAGCATCACTTCCCACGTGTTACTTCCTAAATGATTAAGATAGAGCCCGCTTACTTTGCCACTCGTGTCTTTTCGATATCCAACGAACCGTGCTGGAACAACCGAAGTTTCATTGATAACGAGAACGCAGCGTTCAGGCAAAAAGGAGGGCAAGTCGCTCACATGAACATGTTCATTGGGATTCCCAACAATAAGCAGTTTTGCTGACGACCGCGGCGTCACTGGATGCGTCGCAATCATGCCATCAGGCAAGTGGTAATCAAGGTCATGAACAGTGATGGTCACGCGACTACTTTTCGCTGTTCAGGCAAGTACTGCATCAATTCAACCGGAATTTTCTTCAGTCCCCTTCGAAGTGCTTTTGCAAGCGCATACCTCAGTGCGTCATCTCTACGCTTAAGAACGTTTTCTGTGATGCGTATCCCATTCGCACTCATTGCTTTGAGCGACCACTCCCACGCGTGATACTCCTCAAGACAACGTGGTTTATAAACGTGAAATCCGATTGCGTGATGCCCAACTTCGTGCAAGAAAATTGCGCAACTCATCGGCCCTTTTGGATATGGCGACTCTACCATCCGTGTGATGTTGCCATGCTTATCTTTGAGTTCCCACGCGCACCCACTCATTGACGAACGCCACTTTCGGATTCGAAAACCATAGGTCTCCTTCATCTGTTCGACAAGGGCGTCATACTTTGCTTGAATGGGTCTTGGTTTGGATTGAGACTTCTTTACTTTATGTTTCGGCGCAGGCGGCTCTGGTTTAGCGAGCAAGTCCCAAAGCGTAAGTGCAATTGTTTTCATATTCATGTGGGGACCTCGCAGAAGTCCCCTACTTTTATCGACCGACCGTTACAAAACTCTTGCCACCCCATCGCTTTGCCGCCGGATGGCTTCAATTCGGCGATTTCAATCGCACCCTCACCACACGCAATTGCATGCCCATCGATAATTTCACCTGCGGTTCCTGTTCCACTCACTGCTTTTGCGTTCAAGAGTTTGCAATCGACACCTCCGATGATGAGGTGGCAACTTGGCCAAGGCGAAAGTCCCCGAATCTGACGAGCAATGACTTCGCTGTTTAATGACAAATCTAAGACCGCATCTTTTCGCGAGAGTTTTGATGCGTAGGTTACCTGCGACTCATCTTGTATCGCATTTAGTCTTTCACCTTGAAGCACTCTCTCAATTACTTCGGGACCCATTTGAGCAAGCCGGTCGTGGAGGTCGCCCGTTGTTTCTTCTACGCCGATCGCAGTCGATGTACTGGCTAGAACAAGCCCGCCGTCCATCGTACTTGCAAGCGTAATCACGCTTACCCCAGTTTCACTGTCGCCATGCATAATTGCAGCGTGAATAGGCGCAGCACCACGCCAGCGAGGAAGCAGTGATGCGTGCAAGTTGACTGCGTCATACTTTTCAATGAGTTCATCACTGAGTTTTTGACCAAACGCAATAACGACCATTGTGTCAAACTCAATCTCGTGAATGCGATGCTCTGCATTGATGTTGTCTGTTTTAATGCACGGTAGTCCAAGTGCTTCTGCGCAAGCGCCAATTGGCGTTGGTGTTAACTTCTGTTTGCGACCTGCTTTTTTATCGGTTCCCGTTACAACGCACACGCATTGCCCTCGCCCTGCGAGTGCTTTTAGCGTTGGTTCCCCAAACGCTCCAGACCCTACAAAGAGCACACGCGTCATTTTGCTAATCGTTCCAAGTGTTTGATGAGTTTTCGGTTCACCAATCTGTCCATCGCAGACATCTTGTCGATAATGAGAACGCCATCAAGGTGGTCATTTTCATGTTGCCAGACACGTGCAATGAAGTCACTGCTCTCACTTAAATGGGGTTGACCCATACCATCAAAGCCAGAAATCCTGACGCCAATTGGCCTTCTGATGTCCGCTCTTATATCTGGCAAGCTCAGACACCCCTCTTCTTCGAGTTCAGGGGTGTCGTCGATGGTTTCGAGTTCAGGATTCATCCAAACGATGCCTTCTCCCTCATTGTCTAAATCTTGTGTGACAAAGATCCTCCATGGCAGACCAACCTGCGGGGCGGCTAGCCCGACCCCCTTGTTTTCGAACATGAGTTCAATCATCCGCTGAGCGACTTCTTGCACATTGGCATCATTGGGGTCGACTTCACAGGCCTTCTGCCTGAGAATGTCATTTGGGTAATAAACGATTGAAAGTGTGCCGACATCGATTGTCATGCCACTATTCTACCTTTGGTTATTGACCTTCGTATCAAAAGAAAATACCCTACTAATCTCAAACGACTGAAAAACCACATGGGACTATTTGGCAAAAAATCTAGTGACTCCGTTGAGTTTATTCCTGACCCAGAACAAGCGAACGCTTGGTTTGACCGAGCACGTCAAATGGCGGAGAGTCATAACTACGAGTCTGCGTTTGCGTTCTTCGCAAGCGGGTTAAAACTTGACCCCCGAGATATTGAAGTCCATAAAGAGATTGTCCAAGTTGCTTCGACGTATTACTCAAGAAGTGGCAATGCCGCAACGGGTAAACAAGTCAAGCAAGTTGATGGTTCATCGCCGGTCGAGAAATTCGTCACAGCCCTATTTGTCTGGTGGCATAGCATCACGACTGCAAAATATGCGATGAAAGCAATTGAAATGGCCGTTGCTGCCGACCAAAAAGATTTTGGCATCGAAATGGCTGACACCGTGCTATCACTCAGTAGCCGAGGCGACAAGAAACTTTCTTACAAAGAACTCAAAGCACTGATGGATTTGTTCAAATCAACTGGCGCTTGGGACCAAGCCATTAAGGTCGGGCAAGCAGCACTTGCTGAAAAGCCGGGCGATTCAGTGCTTGAACGTGAACTCAACGAACTTTCTGCTGAGCGTGCGATGTCCAAGGGTGGCTATGAGGAGATGGGCGAAGAAGGCGGTTTCCGAAAATTTGTCAAGGACATGGATAAACAGCAAGAATTGGAAGAGGAAGAATCCCTCGCTGGTTCTGCAGGCAGTGATGAAAGAGTGCTTGCAAGAGCGAAGAAAGAGTTTGAAGAGAGTCCTTCTTCACCAGATGCAATTGCCAAGTACGCAAAAATTTTGAAGAAGGACGAATCAGCTGAATCTCAAAAATTGGCAACTCAAGTGCTCATGCATGGCTTCAAAGAAACCAAGCAATATAGTTTCAGAATGGAAGCGGCCGACATCAAAATCACAATGGGGTTCAAAACAATTGCATCAATGAAAGCCGAATACGATGCTTCACCAAGCGATGAACTGAAACAGCGAATTGAAAGCGCAGAAGCAGAACTCCGAGCATTCCGTAAGAAAGAGTATCAAGAGCGATCTATTAAGTATCCCACTGACCGAAAAATCAAGTTTCAACTTGGTGAACTTGCCATCGAAGATGGTGACCTCAATCTTGCAATGGAATGTTTCCAGAAGGCGAAAGAAGAACCACGCCTTCGCGTACGAGCAGGACAAGAACTTGGCCGCTGTTTTGCCTCTGAGGGTTGGTATGCAGAAGCAATCGGCGAGTTTAAGGAATCGATTAAGTCGCTTGCTGGCGGCGATAACGACGCTGAGTTATCTCTGAGATATGACCTCATGCAATCGCTTGCGATGAAAGCAAAGAATGACGAAAACATTGACCTAGCCCGCGAAGCAATGGAAATTTGCTCTGGTATCGCCCGTAAAGATATCTCTTATAGAGATATTCGTGATTGCAGACGTAACTTAGACGCGCTCGTCAAAGAACTAGAGTAACGACTGCTCTTTAACAAATTCAGCATATTGCTCTGGTGTGTCGATGCCTCCTGGCTGTGGCTTGACAATTGCGGCAGCGATTGAGTACCCCCTGTCGATGGCTCGCATTTGTTCAAGTTTGCGGTCAATCTCGTTTTGCGTTTGTTCCATCGAAACATATGTCTGGAGGAACTCTGCTTGATAGACGTAAAGGCCGATGTGGCGGTATGCGCCATCAACAAATGCGCGAGTGAAGTCAATTGCATTGTTGCCATCAAGAATGACTTTTACAACATTTTCGTTGTGGAGTTCATCTGCTTGGAGTTCACAAACGGCCGTTGCCATATTGCTTGAGCCCAGGGAAGCGATGACTTCGTCAATGACGCTAGGGTCAAGTTTGGGCTCATCTCCTTGCATGTTGACGACGATGTCACAATCCATCGTCCGGACGGCTTCGGCGATCCGGCACGTGCCATTTGGGTGCTCACCTGTCATGATGCATTGAGCACCAAATGAGCGAGCGACTTCCGCAATGTCTTCTGAATCCGTTGCTAGAAACACTTCATTGACTGATTGTGCCCTTTGAGCAACTTCATAAGCATATTGAATGAGTGGTTTCCCGGTTTCATCCGCAATCATCTTCGCGGGAAAACGCGTGGAATCGATGCGTGCTGGAATGACTGCGACAACTTTCGCCATAACCAATTTTACCATAGGGTCTGATCCCGGACCTGGTACAGGGTCTGGTCCCGGACCAGACCCTCAATGAAAATCGGGATTTTAGGTATTGGTAATTTGGTTCCATCATGCTACAATCGCGTATGCCCAACCAAGAAAAAGAGCAGACATTTCTCAGCCAGTTTGGCAAGAGCGAAGAGTCAAAAGAGTTTTATTCACCGATTCCAGAGGGGTATAAACAAGGCGAAACTCGCTATGTCGTGGTTCTAGGCACGGTGATGTCAGGGCTTGGCAAAGGGATTTTCAGTTCATCGCTTGCCAAACTATTGCAAGATAAGGGACTCACGGTTACTCCAGTCAAACTCGAGGGCTACCTCAATATTGACTCAGGAACGCTCAATCCATTCCGGCATGGCGAAGTTTTTGTGCTCGATGATGGCACTGAAACAGATATGGACTTGGGCACCTATGAGCGCATCCTCGACCAGGACTTGTCTCGTCTCAATTTTACAACTGCAGGTCAAATCTACACCGAAATTCTCTCGCGTGAGCGTGCTGGGGGGTACCTCGGCCGCGATGTCCAAATGATTCCACACGTCACTGGCGAAGTCAAAAGACGACTCCGCCAACTCGCAATCGACGCTGGGAAAAATGGAAAACAAGCAGACGTCGTCTTCGTTGAAGTTGGCGGAACTGTAGGCGACTATGAAAACGGGTTCTACATCGAAGCACTACGTGAACTCGCCTATGAAGAAGGCCCAGAGTCGACATGTTTCGTAGCACTCACATACATTGTTGAGCCTCAAATCCTAGGTGAACAAAAATCAAAACCAGCTCAACTCGGTATTAAACGACTCATGGAAACTGGTATTCAACCGCACCTCGTTGCGTGCCGTGCTGAACTGCCTGTGACAGATACCGTCATTCAGAAAATTTCAATGTTCTCAAACGTGCCGAAAGAATGCGTCTTCTCAATGCATGACCGCGAATCGATTTACACGATTCCAGATGCAATGCGCGCAGAAGGATTAGACAGGCAAATCCTTTCGATTCTATCGCTTCACAGCAAAGTCGATGCAATCGCAGAAGATCGCGCGAGAAATGACTGGAAATCGTATACCAATGCGATATCTGCTGAACGCAAGCACAATATCAACATTGGCATCCTCGGGAAATACACATCAATTAGAGACGCCTACGCTTCAATTGATAAAGCCATTGAACATGCATCAACGCATTTGTCAGCCAAGACAACCATAAAATGGATTGATGTAACCGACTTTGACACAACGAATGCTGATTCAAAACTTGAAGCACAAGATTTAGACGCTGTCATTGTTCCGGGCGGTTTTGGCGAGAGAGGCATTGAAGGTAAACTTGCCTCAGTCAAATGGGCGAGAGAACACGGCATCCCCTTCCTTGGCATTTGCCTCGGTTTCCAAATGGCAGTTGTTGAGTTTGCTCGAAATGTCGTCGGACTTGAAGGCGCGAACTCTACTGAGATAGAGTTGAATTGCGCTTATCCCGTCATTGACGAACTCCCCGACCAAAAAGAAATTGAAGGTCTCGGCGGAACAATGCGACTTGGCGGACAAGATGTTCAAATCACTGAGGAATCATTTGCTGCACAACTTTTTGGCGCTACACATGCAAGAGAGCGGTTCAGACACCGCTATGAAGT
>JAKVBR010000210.1 GCA_022447165.1 Phycisphaerales bacterium
GACACCCCCGTTCGCGTAGCACTCCAACAACTCCGAGAATCAGGCGCTCACATGGCCATTGTCACCGGTCCAAAAAACACGCCAGCTGGCATCGTCACCCTGAAAGACTTAGTTGAACCACTCGTTGGCGAACTAGGCGCTTGGTAGTGCAATATCTTGCAAATCAATTTCAATTGATTTGCGATTTCTAAACTCATTCACAGATAGTTTACCAATGAGATGAATCGTCGCCCCTCGCGAGAGTGTGTCACACACATCGCCCTTCCCCCACCACACGCAACGAACTCTTCCCTTGGAATCACCGACACGCATGTTAAGGTGCGTTCCCTCTTTTCCCATTCGCTTGATATCATCGACCTTTACGTTTTTCATCACCGCAATTGGTGTTTTGTTCCCAATACCAAATGGGGCGAGTTGTTCAAATGTTTCAATGTTCATGTTCTTGATGTCATCAATTGAGAGTACCACATCCGCCTCGACTGAAGGAATTGGGTTATCTAAATGCGCATCCGCAAATGCAACCATTGCCGATTTGAATGCATCAAAGTTCGATTTTTGAATAGTCATCCCTGCAGCCATGTCATGCCCACCAAACTCCTCAATCAGTTCACTGCACGCATTGAGCGCATGGAATATTGAAAAGCCCTTGATGCTTCTTGCGGAACCAACATAATTGCCACCATCTTCAGCAAAGAGAATCGTTGGGCGGTAATGTGTTTCAACACACTTCCCTGCAGCGACGCCGACGATGCCGCGCTGCCATGAATCATTTTTTAATATGACGATATTTGGAAGCGACTCTTCTTGAGTAATCAATGCAAGCGCTTCTTCTACAATTGTTTTCTGAATGCGTTGTCTTTTGCGATTGAGCTCAGAAAGTTCGCTGACTGCTTCAGTTACAAGCGGTTGTTTCAGTTTCGTTAAGACATCGACTGCTGTTGATGCATGTGCGAGTCGCCCAACTGCGTTGATCATCGGCGCAATACCAAAACTAATATCGCTTGTCCGTAAATTCTTCTCTAAAAGCCCCTGCTCACTGAGCAGTGCTTGCACACCTTCGTTTGTTGACGAACGCATCATCAGTAATCCCCACCGCGTTAGAATTCTATTTGAGCCCTGAAGTGGCACCATGTCAGCGACTGTTCCAATTGCTGTGATTGGGAGCATTGCGAGGAGCGTATTTTTAAGTTCCTCGGTCACTTCATTACTTCCCGACCATGCGCGAGCAAATGCCCACGCAAGCATGTACGCCACCCCGACCCCAGCAAGCGGAGTCGCGGATTCGTTTTCGAGTGTCGGGTGCACAATCGCAGCACAATCAGGAAGCGTGCCATCTTCAAGGGGTTTGTGATGGTCTGTGATGATGAGGTCAATGCCCACCCCCTTTGCGAGCGCTGCTGCATCAATAGCAGTAATCCCGCAATCGACCGTGACAATCAATTCAATGCCTTCCTTTGCAAATGACTCAATCGATGAAGTCTTGATGCCGTAGCCATCATTGGTTCGATCCGGAATATGAATTGGCACTTGCTTACCTGTCGCAGATTTGAAAATGTGGAAGAGTACGGATGCAGCAGTGATCCCGTCGGCATCATAATCACCAAAGATGAGCACCTTCTTGCCATCCCGAAATGCTTGGCAGAGTAACTTTGCGGCCGTCGCCATCCCAGCGAACGTCTCTGGCGGTTCAAGGGAACTGAGTTTCGACTCTAAAAAGGCGAGCACACCATCGCTTTCCGCGATTCCTCTTGCTTGAAGAATCCGCTCAACAACTGGGAGGGAATCATCTGATTCGGCGGGTAACACCCAAGTTTTCGTCAGCCCTTGCACTTC
>JAKVBR010000211.1 GCA_022447165.1 Phycisphaerales bacterium
AGCGGTTGACCCTATCCAATTTAATACTTCGTCACCAACATTGCAAGCATCTGTACCAAATGCAAAAATGGCTACATCCCCATCAGATCCGTAGTTATTAACATCCCAAAACTTCGAAACGACATCTGGTCCATAACTGTAACAAGTTGGTTCGCTTGATGCGAGCAAGCAAACAGATAAAAGAGTTAATGCTCCTGCTTGTATATACATAGTCTTAATAGTGTCAAATTATTCAGCGAATGTCAAGATAACATTCCGAAACAGGGGATATCAAGCCAATATGCTATGATACGTTTCTGATTTCAAAGTAGAAGGAGAACAGAAATCATGGCAGCCCCCTCAAAAGCAACAGGATTCCACCTCAAACTAAGAGAAGGTACTCAACAACTTCACGACCAAGCTGAAGCAGGCGATCTGCAAGACAAGATGGTCAATGGCACACTTTCAAAAGAAGAGTTTACATCGTTCATTGCTCAAATGAAACTTGTTCATGCAGCTCTTGAACCTGCATTAACAAGTGCATCAACTGGCGATAATCGCATCGAGAAAATTTTTGATGAGGACCATATCCGCATCGGCAAAATTGAACAAGACCTCGTTGATCTAGAATGGGAAGGCGACATCACGCCGCTTCCAGCAACAGAGCGATTCGTCAACTATGTACATGAGAAGATTGATACAAATCCGATTGCACTTGTTGGTGTACTTTATGTAGAAGAAGGCGCAACGAACGGCAACAAATACATTGCTAAGAAACTTATTCCAGCGCTTGGTCTTGGCGAAGGTAAGGCGCTTGGCTTCCTAGACCCACATGGCGATGAACAACGTGCAAAGTGGAATGCGTTCAAGGAAACGCTCAATGAACTTGACTTAACTGAAGAAGAAGAAGCAACTTGCGTTGAATCTGCGCAAGAAACATTCAGAATGATCATGAATATTTCAAATGAGTTAAGCGCAGCAAATGTTTGAACTTTGACTAACCGTTTCATGCGAGCTCCTCTCTAGAGAGGGGCTTTTTTTGTGCGGAAAAGTTTGAATTGACGATACCCTATTACTATGTCACCTAAAGAATATTGGTCTTTTAATGTGAAGTTTGTTTCAATTCTGCTTAGTATTTGGGCATTCGTTTCATTCGGTTGTGGGATGGTCTTTGCCCCGTGGCTTGACCAATTCAAATTGATTGGAACTGAATATCCACTTGGTTTCTGGTTCGCTCAACAAGGTTCAATCTACGTTTTTGTGCTTCTCATTATCACATATGTCATTGTAATGAATCGAGTAGATAAAAAGTTCAAGGATGGTCATCAATGAATGTGCAAGAGTGGACTTTCCTTCTTGTCGCGTTTACCTTTGCTTTATATATATGTGTCGCTATCTGGTCGCGTGCAAAATCGACAGGCGAGTTCTACGTTGCAGGTAAACATGTATCTCCACTTGCAAATGGCATGGCAACTGCCGCAGATTGGATGAGTGCAGCGTCATTTATCTCGATGGCAGGACTTATTGCTTTTCTTGGGATGGATGGATCGGTCTATCTAATGGGCTGGACTGGCGGCTATGTACTGCTTGCGCTTTTGATTGCACCATACCTTCGCAAATTTGGAAAGTTTACAGTCCCAGATTTTATTGGCGACAGATACGCATCACAGACTGCTCGCATTGTTGCAGTAGTCTGCGCAATCTTCATTTCATTTACATACATTGCAGGTCAAATGCGCGGCGTTGGCGTTGTGTTTAGCAGGTTCCTTGAAGTTGATATCACGATTGGTGTCATCATCGGCATGGGCATCGTCTTTTTCTAT
>JAKVBR010000212.1 GCA_022447165.1 Phycisphaerales bacterium
ATCGACCATTAGCGTTACATCAGTGACAACATTCTCTGAACCACTGTTAACAAGTGACAAGAATGTCTGTATCTCATCGCTTGACTCATCTAATCGGCTGACCGATAAGTTGTAGACACCTACATTCGATGACTTCGGTGAACCAATTGCGTGGTATACAATTGTTTCACCGCGCTGCAGTGCTGCATCAGTTAAGCCCTCAATCCTTCCATCACTGAACAGCTCTAGTTGAGCAGATTCAGACGCAGAGAGTCCTGCCTCTTCGGGGTTCGTATTGGTTGTATATGCCCTTGCGAGCGTAAGTGCCTCCGATGCATCAGAAAGTCCATTTGTTGGTTTAATCGATTCAATTGCATTTACCAGTTGTTGTTTGGAATCCGAAAACGGTGAAACAACGACTGCTGATTCTGAAAACGAAATGACCATTGTCTTCCCACCATCGCCTGCAAACAACCCGCCTCCATGAAGTGTTGACACAAGTTCGATTGCTTGTTCTTTCGCAACATCTAATCTAGTTTTACCGCCAAAATCTTTCGCCAACATCGAAGATGAAGTATCAATAAGCACTACGTGATTCCCCTCTTTGGGAGCAGCGCCTTTAATCTGTGGCTGCATGATTGCAAGGATGACAAGCAGTAGCGCAAGCATTTGAAGCAATAACAAAGAACTCGGTCTTAGTCGTTGAAATGGTGTGTTTGCATGCAAGTCCTCAATCGATTGTTGCCACAGCATGGTCGATGGCACATTCAGGGTTTGCCTTCTCAATCTTAGAAAATAAAGTAGTAGCAATGCTGGAATTGTGACCGCTGCAAACAATAATCCAGTTGTAGGGGTAACCCAATTCACCGCAGAAGTCCCCTGTTTCGCAAATACTCTACAAGCAATAACTCTATGTCGATATCTGAAGAAACGCGAACATTTCCTGCGCCTATGCGAGTGCACTGCATGCGAACATCATCACAAAATGATGACAAGTTTGATTGATACTGCTCAATGAGAGGTGTAGTCACAGTGACTTCACATACTTCATTCGATTCAGCATTGACGAGTTTTAAATCGCCTTCCATTCCGTGCTCTAATGGATGAAGTTCTTCTGGTGAAAGAACTTGGATGACAAACACATCCCAACCACTTCCAACGAGGTACTGAAGTCCCTTCTTCATGCCATCTGGATCTAAACAGTCACTAATGAGCACTAGTACTCCACGCCCCTGCCGAGAAGTTGATATGAACTTGCACGACTCTGTTAAATCCGTTCCTCCAGAGGGATTCAGATTAAAAGCCACTCACCAACATCTCGAGTCCGTTTCTTACCACGCATTCCTTGCTGTCGTTCAACCTTCCCATCATTGAATGAAAATAGCGAAAGCCGATTATGACTGCTTAATGCTATGTAACCAAGCGACATTGCAAGCCGTCTTGCAAAGTCAAACTTGTTTGGGTTTCCATATTCCATTGATTGACTTGTATCAATTGCTATCCCTAAGTTGAGTTCTTCTTCCTCTAGGAATATCTTCATGAACAACTTGTCTAGTCGGGCGTACACATTCCAGTCAATAAACCGAATGTCATCACCAGCGGTGTACTGCCTGTAATCAGCAAACTCAACACTGATGCCACGGCGTTTAGAACGACGCTCGCCTTGGATTTTTCCTGAAAAAATCTTTCGAGCAACAATATCTAATCGATCAAGCGATGACATTAACTGAGTTCCAAGCAGTTCGTCTACCTTTTGAGGTCTTGGATGAGTTGTTACTCCAAA
>JAKVBR010000213.1 GCA_022447165.1 Phycisphaerales bacterium
CAAACTGTATGGTCACTTTGCATTGGTCAATCCAGCTCAGTCGGGCTCTGTGACAACAGCGTTTGAGGCGATTCTCAAAAATTTGGGCTGGGAGCGAGGGTGGCAAGTACTCCGCCGTGCCGCAGCGAACGCCAGATATTTTTCTGCGAGTAGTTTGAAGCCGCCTGCAGATGTGTCACAAGGTGATGCGGCGATGGGCGTTTGCATTGATTTTTACGGTCGATATCAATCCCAAGCAATCAAACGGATGGGTGGTGGCGAACGCATTGGTTACATCGACCCTCCAGGGACGACGATGATCGACCCTGACCCCATATCGCTCATGCGTGGCGCGCCAAATCCTGTGTATGCTGAACGGTTTATTACCTTTTGTTTAACAGAAGAAGCGCAAGCGCTTTGGCAGTTCGAAGCCCTGGATGAAAGTGGGCTTGGTCCTCATGAATGGGAATTGCGCCGTTTGCCTGTTCGCTCCTCGTTGTATGAGATGCACATGGATAAATTGATTGATCAAGTCAATCCATATGAACATGCAGTCAAAGCGCCATATCCAGACAGAAACATGAGAGCGTTTATCGCGCCTGTTTTTTCTGGAATGGCAATGGACTTTCATGAATTGCTGAGTGAATCCTGGCATGCCATCGTGACGCATCCATCTTACCCCGATGTCGATGGAATCGTCACTGCAGATGATGTCGAAGATGCCGAACTCAGACAAATGCTCATCGCCTTTGATGCGATGCCTGAAGTTCAAACACCTGATGGGATGTTGCAGTTACATTCAGCATCAAATCGAGCGATCGTCAAGAAGGGCTGGCTCAGAGATGGATATGCTTCTATCGATTACTGGAACAAAGAAGAAAAGGGGCTCCGGGCATTTCAAAACACGGTCGCACGTTTCTTTAAACGTCAGTATGAGTCAATTCTAGAGAGATCGCAGAGATGAGTTCATCAGATGAACTTGTTGAGCAACTTATATCATTGTTGTGTGCTTCAACTTTAAAACTTGCAACTGCAGAATCATGTACTGGTGGAATGATTGGTGCTTTGTGTACGAGCATCAGTGGCTCAAGTCAGTGGTATGTTGGCGGGTGCGTGACTTATACCAATGAACTGAAGATCAAGATGCTCGATGTGAGTGCAGACACGCTTGAGGAGTTTGGCGCTGTTTCGGTCAAAGTTGCAGCAGAAATGGCAACTGGAGTTGCCCGAAGTTGTGGAGCAGATGTATCAATCAGCACCACAGGGATTGCAGGGCCTACGGGCGGCACAGATGCTAAGCCAGTAGGAACGGTTTGCATAGGATGCCATGTCCAAGGGGACACATATGCGTCGATGTTTCATTTTCAAGGAGACCGTCATTCAGTTCGCAGTCAGTCAGTGTCGAAAGCACTTGAAATGTGTCTAGAACTGTTGAGAAGGAACGCGGATGCGCGGTGAAACCGTTACAGCGTACTTGGGTCTTGGAAGCAACGAAGGGGACAGGGTTCAGTATTTGTTAGATGCAATCGAGTTGCTCCATCGCAATGACTTGGTTTCTGTGCGACTGCAAAGTAGCGTTATTGAAACAGCACCTGTTTCTCATATTGAGCAAAGTGATTTTCTCAATCAAGTCGTTCAAGTGGAAACCAGGCTTGACCCTATTTCCCTACTTCAAGTTTGTCTAGAAACAGAGGCCTCACTTGGCAGAATCAGGGAAGAGCGTTGGGGGCCGCGGACAATTGATATCGACATCCTCTTTTATGGCGATGAAATCATCG
>JAKVBR010000214.1 GCA_022447165.1 Phycisphaerales bacterium
TCTTTTGGGGGCTGATGCCATGTTGCAGATTCATGTTGTCCCCTTTCAACATACCAATCTGCGGTTCGCTGAATTGCTTCTTGAAGTGAGACTTCAGGCTTGAAACCTGCTGCAAGAACCTTATCTGCTTCAAACTTCGTTTGATCGACAAACAATTTCTTCACCCTTGCAGATGAAACTGGCAAGTTCTTACCCGTTAACGCGATGATGACATCGAATGGTTTTGCGCCAAGAAGTAACAACCAAAGTGGTAGCCGTAATTTTGGTAGTGACTTATTTAATGCGTGATAACACGTTTCAGCAATTTCGATACTTGTAAGATCTGGTTTATCAATGTAATTGAATACATCAAACGCTTCATACTTTTTCGTGTCAAGTAAATACATTGTTGCTGCAACAATGTTTTCGATGTATGACAAACTCTTAATGTTTGTAGAGCCCTTCGCGAAAAAGAACTTGCCGCCATTGACCTGCCTCAATAGTGAGTACATGTTGGCAAAGTTGTTCGCTCCAAAGGTAACCGTTGGGCGGATGATAAGTGCTTTCCGATTCCCCCCACTGTTTACCCAATCTTGAAGGACGACTTCTCCTGCGAGTTTAGACCTGCCATAGGGAGATTCCGGCTCGGGCGTCGTCTCTTCAGTCAGTGGCGGATGCGCGCTTCCATAGACTGCAACTGTTGAGTAGAACGTAATGGATGTCATCCCAAACTCGTCCATCACTTTTGTGATGACGCGTAAACCCTCTTCGTTTACGTCAAAGAAAGTTGCTTCATCAATGCCAAAGTCGTGGTGTGCTGCAGCAAGATGGATGACTTCGTCACATCCTTCAAATGCTTTGCGGACAGCGACCTCATCTCGAATATCTCCAAACACATACGAATGATGAGGTGATTCTTCCTCGGGTTCAATCAGATCGAGAATGACGACTTCGTCGCCTCGACTCATGAGTTCACGGCAAAAGTACGCCCCGATAAAACCGGAACCGCCAGTAACAACGACTTTCTTAGGTGTGTTTGCCATGTGATGTATGTCATGGGCGATTTTACCCATAGGACTTCAGTGAGAAAGGCAGACTTTTTAAACTTTTTCGCCTTTTTGATTATTGGCTCTTAAACCCCAGTGCCCATTTGAATTCGGGCATTCTGAGTGCAATCGAACCGAGGGCATAAAACCCTGCAGCAACAGGCACGATGATGGCAAGTATCTGAATACTCCCCTCCCAGGAACTTGATTGGAAAATCTCTAACTGTAACAAGTAGACGACGACTGTACTCATTGCGAGTGTTAACAGTGAGGCCTTTAGCCATGAAACGAACACTGAACCATCGAATGGCCGTGCTTCTTTAGAGATGAGCGACATTAGAATTGCCGCTTGCAATACAGCGCACACTGAAGTCGACCACGCCAAACCCGCTGTGTTTAATGGCGTCCAAATCAGAGTGACATTCAGAATCGAGTTAAGCACCATGCACCCAATGGCTACTTTTACAGGCGTCATTGTGTTTCCTCTTGCATAGAATCCCTTCGTCAGCACGCCGCACATTGAGAATGCCCAAACAGCCGGCGCGTAACCAAGCAAAATTGCGCTTACTGTAAGTGTGTCTTCTGAAGTAAATGCACCACCCTGAAACACCGCAGCAGTCAGGGGCTCGCGAACAAGGATGAGGCCAGCACTTGCGGGCAACCCAATGAACATGACTGACCGCAGCCCTCTTCGCATCGTTTCACTAAAACCGTTT
>JAKVBR010000215.1 GCA_022447165.1 Phycisphaerales bacterium
TGTTCTCAATATCTGTGACGCTGTTCAACCCGATGGCGTCATTGTTCAGTTTGGGGGGCAAACCCCGCTCAACCTTGCACATGGGCTTGCAAGTGCAGGCGTGCCAATTGTGGGCACTGGGCTTGAAGCGATTGATCTTGCTGAGGACCGTGACCGGTTCAAGGCAATGCTTGATGAACTTGGGTTGAAGCAACCCGAAAATGGCATTGCGTATTCTCTTGAAGAAGCAGTCGATATTGCCAGTGACATCGGATACCCAGTGTTGGTCAGACCAAGTTACGTTCTTGGCGGCCGAGGCATGGAAATTTGTAATGATGAAGCAGCGCTTCGGTATTACATGCAAACCGCAGTTGATGTGTCTGACTTGTCAGATGCGCCGGTGTTGATTGACCGATTCCTTGCAGAAGCGATTGAGATTGACGTTGATGTTGTCGCGGACTTTGTTCCACACGCAGAAACCTCTTCTTCCCAAATGGAAGTATCGCAAGATGAATCACAAGCAATTGTGTGCGGTGTCATGGAACACATAGAGCAAGCGGGAATTCACAGTGGTGATAGTTCTTGTGTGTTGCCACCGTACTCACTTCCAAACTCAATTGTAGATGAACTAAAACGCCAAGCATGTGCGATGGCAAAACGTTTGCAAGTTCGCGGGTTAATGAATGTTCAATTTGCAGTCAAGGATGAACAGGTCTACGTCATCGAAGTGAACCCAAGAGCATCGCGAACAGTTCCCTTTGTTGCAAAAGCAAAAGGGATCGGATGGTCAAACATCGCTGCCAAAGTCATGATGGGCGCTTCGCTTAACTCACTTGGTATCAAAGAAGTTCCAGAGACTGGATTCTTCGCGGTGAAAGAACCAGCATTCCCGTTTGAAAAGTTCCCCGGCGTCGATGTTGTGCTTGGTCCTGAGATGCGGTCAACTGGCGAAGTGATGGGCATGGACCGTTCGCTTCCAATTGCGCTTGCAAAAGCAAAGATGTCGGTAAGTCGTTCGCTTCCAACTTCTGGTCAGGTTTTCTTATCTGTTCGCGAAAGCGATAAAGAGCATGCAATTCCTGTCGCTCGCTCACTCGTATCGATGGGCTTTGACGTGTTTACAACGAGTGGTACGCATGAACTCCTGAAGATGCAGAGTGTTGATACGACGCTGATTCGCAAGATTTCAGAGGGTGCAAGGCCGAACATTCTCGACAAGATTGCCAATGGCGAGATTGACCTCATCATTAATACGCCAACGAAGACTGGCGCTCAAACTGATGAAGGCCAGATTCGAGCAACAGCGGTTGAAGCGAGAATTCCAATGTTGACAACGATTACGGGCGCAAGGGCTGCAGTCGCTGCGATTGAAGCGCTCCGTGGTGGAACATGGTCGGTATCCGCCCTTCAGGATTACTTCGGAACATTGGCTGAATGTGAGAATCAGTCAGAGCCATCGACTGTATAATTTCGACCTATGCCAGAGTGGCTTCCATCATTCCTAACACCGCAAGTCATCACTTCAGTGATTGTTATTTTGCTGATTTTGCACCTTGCGCTTGGCGCTGCGGCGTACCTTATTTTGCTTGAACGCAAAGTGTGTGCGTGGGTTCAAGACCGCATTGGACCAAACCGCGTTGGCTTCCAAGGGCTACTTCAACCAATTGCTGACGGCCTCAAGTTATTCATGAAGGAAGACTTTATGCCTAAAGGTGTGGACAAGGGACTCTTTGTCTTAG
>JAKVBR010000216.1 GCA_022447165.1 Phycisphaerales bacterium
CGATTCTGCCTCCGCCTGCGTTGCACCCAAGGATCGCTTCTTCTAAATGTTTGGTTGCAATGTTTTGAATGACAACATCAAGTGATAACTGAATGTCTTCACCTTGTTTACTTGGTACATAATCTTCGGGCGAGACCCAGAGTGTGCGGTTCCGAGAATCCTTTAATCTGACAAATCGACCTGTTTCGCCTGAAAGATCTCGCTCAAAAGTATGTTCAAGGCCTGCAAGCCCCGAGTGCTCTGTGCCTACAAGGCCAATAAGTTTTTCGCACGATTCACCCTGAGGGTTTGTTCTCACGAGCCGTTGTTGAATACCAACGGGTCGTAATCGAAGTTCTCGAACTTTTGCAGTTTCCTCTCGAGTGAGTAGGTTTTTTATGACAACATATTTTGTGTGAGCCCGTTGTCTGATTTTGAGTTCAATCTCAGCAGGTGGCATGTCAATAATAGTTGAAAGTTCAAATGCAAGTTCTTCAGGATCATCAACCAGCGAAGGGTCGACGAAGAGTTTGTGACCGATTGTGCTAATGGCAAGGATTCGACCTTCTCTATCTAAGATTTGTCCTCTATTTCCAATTGGTTCAGAACGTGTGTTGGTATGCACAGCAAGTGCTTGAAGTTCCGTTGGTGGGTCAAACTTCAATTCAGCCACTTTATACATTGCTGCTGACATGAACCCAAAGCATGCAATGACGAGCGCAATAGAAACTTTCGTTACTTTTGAGCCATCGTTATTCATCATGCGAAGCGAGTTCTTGTATAGGTTGTATTGTGATCGATTCAGGAGATGTAACCGTTTCGATTTCAACTCTTATCTGGTCAATCTGCTGAGTAAGACGAATCATCTTGCGATGGTTTTCAGCAATCGTATGTGCAGCATTGATTTGTTCTTGCCTAATTGCGAGTAAAGCAAGTGATGCAAGTGTCAAAATAAAGATGATGCATACAATCTTTTTAGTCATAACTGTACGGTTTACTCAATCGGGTATCTAAGTTGCATCCCAATTTGGAGGCGGTCAGGATTTGGAAGACGCTCTTTGTTGAAGGCGATCAGTACATTAACTTTTCGAGCGCTACCCATCACTTGTTGGGCAATCTCACCAAGTGTATCTCCACTTTTAACGGTATATGTGCCATGCTCATTCTGCACTTCCTGTGCATGTTGTTTACTTGGTTTGGGTTGCACAGTACTGTGTTGGACTGGATTGTTTAACTGCGTCATAAGGAGTTTTCTTGAGGGAAGAGAAATCTCCTGACCAACCGAAAGCGAATTTGCATTTGGCATGCCGTTCCATTGTGCTAGCGAACGAGCGAGGCCGGAATCGCCGTATGCGTCTCTGCAGATTGACAGAAGCGTTTCGCCTGCTAAAACCTTCCGAACGGTATCACCAGATTGAGTTTTAACTGGTTGTTTGAGAACGATCGTCGATTTGTTTACGATGATGTCTGTCTTTGGCAACAAGAGTGGGGCAGGTCGCTCTGGTTCAAACACTTCTTTCGTAGTAGCGTCTGAAAAATGGTCGGCAATGAGCATGCTGATAAAGAGCAGCAAGCCAAAGGCGACGATGATTGATATTTTGTTTTCTCGGGTCATTAGTATTCGCCCAACTATTC
>JAKVBR010000022.1 GCA_022447165.1 Phycisphaerales bacterium
ACGACTCCATCACAATCAAGGCATCACCACGATGACGCTCAACCGGCCAAGTAAGCGAAATGCGTTATCGCTTGAACTGATTGAAGCGATGCATGAAAAACTAGATGAAGTCGAGCGTGATGATGCGATGCGCGTTTTCATTCTTGCTGGAGAGGGACGGTCTTTCTGCGCGGGAATGGATTTAAAAGGCGTCATCGATGATCCAGTCAAAATGAAAGAAATGCTCCGACGGTTAAGCGAAGCAACAAAGCGCATTCGCTGTTTGCCTGTGCCAACCATTGCTACTGTACAAGGCGCTGCGGTAGGTGGCGGCTGCGGTCTCATGGTGGTGTGCGATTTTGCATTCACGCATCCTGAAGCAAAGGTTGGATATCCCGAAGTCGATTTGGGCGTTTGTCCCGCCGTTGTTGCGCCTTGGCTCATCAAAAAACTCGGTGCTGGCAAGGCACGTGCAATGCTTCTTGCTGGTGGCACGATGAGTGGGGAGCAGGGTTTTCAGGCAGGACTTGCAACGCACTTGTGTGAGCAAGATGCTTTGTTTGATTCAGTTGAAGCATTTGCGAAGAATCTTGCTCGGGGAGGCAAAGATGCGATGGCGACAACGAAAAAATGGCTCAACGAACTTGATGGCTCACTTGATGATGATGTCCTTCAAAGAGCTGCTGATTTATCCGCTGAAATCATCGCTGGCGAAGAGGCCCAAACTCGCCTCAAACCACTCTATTCCTAGCATTTTTTCTCAACAACTAAAAAAGGGTCTGACACGGGGTCTGGCCCCTGATGAATCCCCCTGTAAGTGCTTATAAAAAAAGCGTTTAACCCCTGTTTGTTGGGGGTCATGCCCCGTGTCAGACCCCGTGTCAGACCCCTTTTGGAGGGGTGCGAAGAGGTCCGGAATCGAGTACAATGAAGGGTCGCATTTCAGCGCAAAAAACGCAGTTATCGGGGCAACATTAGAGAGGTCAGATGCACACCCTTACAGAACAACAATCGCTACGATTTGAAGTCAGCGACAACGCCATCGTTACCCTCTGGCTCGATGGTGGAGGACGCCCTGTCGTCGTTCTAGACCGCCATCTCATTCAACGATTAAACACAACCCTTGATGAAATCGAGGCGCTCACAGACATCAAAGGTCTCATGCTCAAAAGCGATTGTGAGCGAGTCTTCGTCGCAGGTGCAGACCTCGCTGAGATTGACGCCCTCGATGACCACGGACTTCACGGATACCTCGCGTTTGGAACAACTGTTTTCACGCGAATAGCCAATCTCCCCTACCCAACAGTTGCACTCATCAATGGTGCAGCACTTGGCGGTGGACTTGAAATCGCGATGCACTGTCAAGGCATCATTGCCTCAACGACGAATGCTAAAGGCAAACCATATCCAATTGGTCTGCCCGAAGCAGGACTTGGCATCTGCCCAGGATGGGGTGGTACGCAAATGCTACCAGCACGAATTGACCCCGCCGCGGCATTGCAAGCCACTGCCACCGGCACCACATTTATGAGCAATGAACTGCCTGAGGGACTGTGCGCTGACATGGTTGAATCAACAGGTGAACTCGACAATGCTGGATTAGAGTGGCTTGCAGCCCAAAGCAAACCAGACGAATGCATCATCTCTGTGAACAATGATGCCGTATTCGCCAATGCAGCAAATGTAGATTTAGAGCCCTCTGAGGCAGCAAATGCAGTACTCCTCGCCTATAAAACTGGTGTTGAACAAGGGTATGCTGCTGGCGTCTCCATTGAGCAATGCGAACTCGTTAAACTTAGACATACGCCCACTGCAAGACAGCGGTTAGAGGCATTTTTATCAAAAGGATAAGTTCCCTCCATGAGTAACTCAGACCTCACAAGCAAGTTAAAGAACGTCTCGAAGAAAGACCTTGAGCAAATTGAAAAAGCTCAGGAGATGCTTGGACCTGATCCAGAAACAATGGGCTTTATCAAGAACATGTTCTGGGGCAACTTCAGAGAAGAACTCATCTTTCCTTTTCCTGAAGAAAGCGCAGAAGAACGCGATCGTTGTGATGCATTGCTTGAAACCCTCGACACCTACTTCAAAACTGAGCACCCAACCGTAGAGATCGACCAGAACCAAGAGATTCCAGAATGGGTCATCAATCGCCTCTTTGAAATGGGCGTGTGCGGCATGATTGTGCCAACTGAGTATGGCGGTCAGGGCTTTGGCGTGACCAGTTACAACCGCGTGCTTGAACTCATCGGAAGAAATTGCGGCTCAACCGCTGTCATGATTTCAGCACATCTTTCAATTGGATGTAACGCTGTTTCACTGTTTGGTTCAGAAGAACAAAAACAAACATGGCTTCCAAAGATTTCACAAGAAGCGCTAAGCGCGTTCTGCCTGTCAGAGCCAAATGTTGGTTGTGATGCTCAAGGTCAAGAAACAACTTGCGCACTCTCTGAGTGCGGTGAGTACTACATCATCAATGGTGAGAAAAAGTGGGCGACTTCCGCAGCATATTCCTGCATGTTTACTGTCATGGCAAAGTACACCGTGACAAATCCGAAAACTGGCAAAACAAAAGATGCCTTTAATGCGTTAATTGTTTCACCAGACATGGAAGGCGTTGAGGTGTTCAGTAGAAACCGCTCTAAGTGTGGTATCCGAGGAACATGGCAAGGCAGAATCAAATTTACAAATGTCCGCGTCCCAGCGAGCAATCTCCTCCATAAAGAAGGCAAGGGAATTGTCGTAGCACTGACTTGCCTCAACTGGGGACGATGCACGCTTGCTGCTGGCATGGTTGGCGCTGGCGCAAAAGCATACGAACAATCCATCAAATGGGCGCAGTATCGTTACCAATTCGACAGACCACTTGGCGAGTTTGAACTTGTCAAAGAACGGCTCGCAAGAATGGGCGCGTTCTGCTTCGCAATGGACGCAATGCTCTATGTCACGACTGGCATGGTTGACAGAAACGACGAAGACATCATGCTTGAAACTGCAATTTGCAAGGTCTTCTGTTCTGAATATGGATTCCGCTGCACAAACGAAGCGATGCAAGTCATGGGCGGCGAAGGATACATGACCGAAAATGAACTTGAACGATTATGGAGAGATTCACGAATCAATCCAATCGTTGAAGGCGCAAACGAAGTCATGCACAGTTTCATCTTTGCATACGGCTCAAAACAACTCGGCGAATACATGCTCGGCGTAAAAGCATCTCCAATGAAAAACATCGGTGCTGCACTCCGCATTGGTCTTGAACTCTTCTTTGGTGTGAAAAGAAGCGCTCCTAAAATTTCGCGTCTCGACGGCTCGCTTGATGCACACGCTAAAAAACTTGAATACTTGATTCAGACCTTCTCACATCAAGTGAAACTGATGTTCAAAGAAAAAGCGGAAGCGCTCATCTCAAATCAAACAACACAATGTCGTTTAAGTTGGATTTGCGTTTGGATTCACGCAATGGCATGCTCGCTTTCAAAACTTGACATGAACATTCGCTCAGGCAAATCTAAGGAAGAGCTTGCACACGACAGAGCGATGGTTGATTACATCATGTCATATGGCGAATACAAAATTAATGGCTGGTTCAAAGCACTAAGACAAAACACTGATGTCGAAATGCTAAAAGCAGCAGACAAAGCGTGGGACTTTGGTCTTTCGCTTCCAAATGAAGATTACTACATCCCTGAACGAACGCCTGACATGGATGCTCGAGGCACTGGCAAGGATTGTGATCAAGAATTCATTAAACAATTCGGGGCGGGCTCACTGTTTTCTAAGGAAAAAGCTACAACGCACTAATTCAATTACGATATGGACGATATGCAAGAGAAAGATTCTATTTTTGAACAAATGGTCACTCGTGGTCACGAGCGACTTTGTTTTCACCACGACAAAGAAACTGGTTTAAGAGCAATCATTGCGATTCACTCAACAGTATTAGGAAATGCACTTGGTGGAACGCGCAGATGGTGCTACGCAAGTGAAGCAGACGCTGTGTACGACGTGTTACGTCTTTCCAAAGGAATGACATACAAAGCAGCAGTGTCTGGTTTGCCAATGGGTGGAGCCAAAAGCGTTATTTTGAAGCCATCGCGTGATCACCAAAAGACTGAGGCAGAAGCAAAAGCAATGGGTAGGTTTGTTGACTCATTCAATGGCGCATACATTGCTGCTGAAGATGTTGGGGTTGACACGCAGTTTGTTGACTGGATGGCGACTGAAACGAAACATGTCATGGGTGGCGAAACTGTTTCAACTGGTGGTGACCCATCGCCATGGACAGCAATGGGGACGTTTCACGGCATGAAAGCGTGTTTGATTCACGCAGGGCTCGGAGATAGTTTTGATGGCAAGGTTGTGGCAATGCAAGGCGTTGGCAGCGTTGGACAAAACTTGTGCCGCTTGCTTACTGAGGCAGGTGCAACTGTGAAAGTTGCAGACATCAAACAAGAAAACATTGACTTCGTCGTTGAAGAATACGGATGCACACAAGTTTCAAATGAAGAGATTTTGACGACCGAATGCGACATCCTTGCGCCATGTGCACTTGGCGGCGTCATCGATGGAATGCTCGTCCAACAACTCATGTGCCCTATCGTTTGCGGTGCTGCTAATAACATTCTTGGCGACCCTGAAGAAGATGGTGCAGCACTCAAGCAGGCAGGCATTCTTTACGGTCCTGACTTTGTCGTAAACGCTGGTGGTTTGATTCACCTTGCAGGACTCCATCTTGGCATGAGCGAAGAAACGCTCCAGCAAAAGAACGATGAGATTTTCGATACGACTGTAGAAATTCTAGAGCGTGGTGAGTCAACTGCTTCTACATATGCTGCAGCAGTCGAAGTTGCGAAAAACCGAATCGAACGCGGACAGGAGACGGAGTTACATGCCAGTTAAGCCCGTATTTGAAGCAGTCATAAACCATGTTTCCATTCTTGATGAGCATGGCAATTTCGATAGTGAACTTGGTGATGGACTGATTCCAGACGCAGATGTTGTTGCGATGTACAAGCACATGCTCGTGTGCCGCCACTTTGATGAAATCGCATTCAAACTGCAGCGCTCTGGCAGAATGGGGACGTACCCAGAGAATCGAGGTCAAGAAGCGGCCTCGCTTGGCGCTGCATACGCCCTTGAACAAAACGACTGGATGGTCACCTGTTACCGCGAAAACGCTGGTCTATTCTGGAGAGGTCTTCCGAAAGAAAAAATCTTACTTCACTGGATGGGCGATGAACGCGGAAACAATCTCGATGGACTGAGAATGACACCACTTGCAATCGCAATCGGTTCGCAAATGCTCCACGCAACTGGTCTTGCCTGGGCAAGTAAATATAAAGGCGAAGATTCAATTGCGTGCACATTCTTTGGTGATGGCGCAACAAGCGAAGGCGATTTCCATGAGGCAGCGAACTTCGCTGCGAGCTTATCGCTTCCTGTTGTCTTCGTCTGCCAAAACAATGGCTGGGCGATTTCAACTCCATCATCTGTTGAAAGTGCGGCCCCGACATTTGCCCAGCGCGGTCTTGCATATGGAATGGAATGTGTTCAAGTTGATGGCAACGACCTCTTTGCTATGGTGAAAGTCACTCGTGATGCAGCAAAGCGTGCAAGAGAGCAAAACAAGCCGACATTTATCGAAGCAGTCACATACCGCCTTGGCGATCACACGACTGCTGACGATGCTCGCCGTTACCGAGATCAAGAAGAACTTGACATGTGGATGAAGCGCGATCCAGTCATTCGCCTAAGGCAATGGCTTGAATCAAGAGACTTGTGGTCGGAAGAGCAAGAAGCACATGCGAAAGCGGAGGCAGAAAAAGAAATCGCAATGGTTGTGAAGAACGCTGAAGAAATTGATGCTCCAGCATCCTCTGAGTTTTTCGACAACATGTTCGTCGAGTTAACACCTGAATTGAAGAAGCAAAGGCAAACCATGCGAACAAGCAGCATTGGTCAAAACCCTTCACAAGTTGATGTGAAGCAAAGTGAAGGGGCAATCAAGTAATGGCAAATCTAACTCTCGTTCAAGCAATCAACCTCGCACTCATCCAAGAAATGGAAAAGGATGAGAGAGTCCTTCTTCTTGGCGAAGACATCGGCCTAAACGGTGGCGTGTTCCGTGCCACTGAAGGGTTATTCCAACGATTCGGCGGCGACAGAGTTGTCGACAGCCCGCTCGCTGAATCTGGCATCGTAGGCACTGCTATTGGTCTTGCAATGGGTGGACTTCGCCCGATTCCTGAAATTCAGTTTGAGGGTTTCATGGGTCCTGCTTTCGACCAACTTACAAACCAATGCGCCCGAACAAACACGCGAACTCGCGGTGGCATGACTTGCCCGTTAGTTTTACGCGTTCCAGTTGGTGGTGGGATTCACGCTCCTGAACTTCACAGTGACAGTCCGGAAGCCATTTACACCCACACGCCTGGTTTAAAAATCGTGATGCCTTCTTCGCCATACGACGCGAAGGGCTTATTGATTAGCGCCATCCGAGACCCAGACCCAGTGATTTTCTTTGAACCAAAGCGAATCTATAGAGCGTTTAGAGAAGAAGTCCCAGAAGACGAGTATACGGTCCCAATCGGCGTTGCCCGCACTGTGTGTGAAGGTGATGAACTCACGATGGTGACGTGGGGCGCATCTGTGATTCAATGCATGAATGCGATAGATGCAAGTGGACGATCAATTGAGCTCATTGACCTTCGCACAATTCAACCGTTTGATATGGACGCTGTTGTAGCATCAGTACAAAAGACTGGCCGATGCGTCATTGTGCACGAAGCGCCAAAGACATGTGGACTCGGCGCTGAAATTGCAACTGGCATCATGGAACACTGCTTCCTTCATCTTGAAGCACCAGTGCAACGAGTGTGTGGTTTTGACACCATCATGCCGTACTACAAATTAGAACTTGAATATCTTCCTGATGCAGAACGCATTGGTAAAGCAATTACGGAAACAATGGCGTACTGATTCATGGCAACGAAACAACCTGATGACAAATCGTATTTCATCCTCCCTGACTTAGGGGAAGGTGTGCATGAAGCAGAACTCATCAAATGGCGTGTGGCGGTTGGTGAAACTGTACAAGAACACCAAACGCTTGCTGAGATGGAAACTGATAAAGCACTCGTTGAAGTTCCAAGTCCTTGGACTGGCGTGATTCAATCACTCAATGGAAACGAAGGCGATATCATCAACGTTGGTTCAATTCTTGTGAACTACAACATTGGTGGCGAAGCAACTGCCCCTGCTACTGAAGAAGTCAGCATGGATGATGCGCCGCCTGATACTGGTTGCGTTGTTGGTGCTGTTGATGACAGCATGACTGTGCCTGCGAGTTTTGCGAGGACTGCTCCGCAAGAAGAAAAGGCAGATGGTCAAAAATCGCTCGCAACCCCTGCTGTGCGAAAAATTGCGTGCGATTTGAATATCGATATCGATTCAGTTAGTGGCACAGGCCGCGGTGGACGCGTGACTGCTTCAGATGTTGAAGCATTTGCACATGGCACTCCAACACCTAGCCCTGTCGCTGCACCAGCACCTACAGTTGAAGCAACGCCGGTTGACGCGCCAATAACTAAAGCGCCTGAACAGAAACCAGAAGCAATCGCAACACGCGTGAGCGTCCCTCAGGAAGGCGTGATGGAACGCATTCCATTTAGAGGCATTCGCCGCAAAATTGCAGAAGCAATGACGCACAGTTTGCGCACGGCGGCGCACTTCCAAGTCATTGATGAAGCGGACGTCACAAAACTCAATCAACGGCGCCAAGCGCTCAGTGATTTTGTTGGTCGTAAATTCAGTTTGCTCCCGTTCGTCATGTCCGCAGTGACAAAAGCACTTAAAAAGCACCCTTCGCTCAACTCTACTGTCGATGATTTTGTTGAAGAGATTTTGCTCCATAGCCATGTCAATCTCGGTTGCGCTGTCGATACTGATAGCGGTTTAATGGTTCCTGTGATTAAAAACGCAGATACTCTCAGCCCAGTACAACTCGCAGAAGAAACAGCACGGCTAGCAAATGCATGCCGAGACCGTTCAATTGCTCGCGAAGAACTTACGGGCGGCACCTTTACGATTTCAAATGTTGGGAGTCATGGCGGCATGTTCTCGACTCCAATTATTAATTACCCTGAAGTTGGCATCCTCGGTGTGGGGCGTGCGAAAGAACGGGTCCTCACAAAAGATGGCGCGTTCTACGCTGGACTTGTGTTGCCACTCTCAATGAGTTGCGACCACCGCGTTGTCGATGGTGCAGAAGGCGCTCGGTTCCTGAGAACCATCTGTGAACTCCTTGAAAACCCAGAAGAATTGATTCCAACGATATGAATTGGAACTGGACGCTTCTAGACGCCGGACGATTTAAACTAGATGGCGGAAGTATGTTTGGTGTTGTCCCAAAAGGGTTGTGGAGTAGATTTTGTAAACCAGACGAGCATAATTGTTTGCCTTATTGCTGTAACTGCGTGCTTCTTGAAAAAGACGAAAAGAGAATCCTCATTGAGAGCGGTTATGGAGTTGGGTGGAGCGACAAAGAAAAGCAGATGTTCGGTATGGATGAATCAACGATTTTGACTGCCCTTGTTGGTGCCGGCATTGAGCCAGATTCGATTGACACACTTATACTGTCCCACCTTCATTTTGATCATGCCGCAGGCGCGACGTTGCTACCAAATGCACAAGTCGTTGTACAAAAGCAAGAGTGGGAAGACGCGCTTGCAAACAGATCAACCATGAGCAAGACTTACTTGCCTCGTGTTCTTGAATCAATCAAAGACCGCGTTGAGCTTGTTGAAGGAAAAACCCTTTACACTGACGGAATCACGCTTACGCCTCGTATTGGACACACTTGGGGCATTCAATCGATTGAAGTTGAAACTGATGGGGGCACACTCTGTTTTGCGAGTGACTTGATTCCAGACCACCACCATGTTGGTCTGGCCTTTAGTATGGGCTACGATATGCTCCCTTGGGAAAACAAGATGACGAAGCAATCGTTTCTTGAAGAAGCGTACGCTGATAGTTGGACGCTCGTATTGTGCCACGACATCACGCACCCTGTTGTTCGAGTGATAAAAAATGAAAAGAACGCTTTTGCTTTAGAGCCAGTTACTGATTTTTCAAGAAATCAATAATCGTTGTCGCAACGTATCCAATCTGTTCCTCAGTAAGCTCTGGGAAAATTGGTAGTGCAAGTGTTTCGAGTGCTGCACGCTCAGTATGTTGGAGCTCCATTCCTTTATAACTAAGGTCTGAGAAGCACTCTTGCATGTGAAGTGGAACTGGGTAATAGATGTCTGTACCAATACCTTGTTCTGCGAGATAGTCTTTTAAGGAATCTCGTTTTCCATTTAGAACACGAAGGACATATTGATTCCAAACATGCCTAGCAGGTGCTGAAGGAGCTTTTGGGGTGACCAATAGTTCATTGTCGAACTCACTCAATATTGTTTGATACAACTTTGCGTTTCGGGCTCTTCCTTCATGCCACTGCTCTAAATAACTCATTTTGACATTGAGCACTGCCGCTTGCAATGCGTCAAGACGACTATTGATGCCGACTTCATTGTGGTAATAACGACGCTCTCCACCATGCACACGCAATTTGGTAATGCGTTCTGCAAGCACTTGGTCATTCGTCGTAATCATTCCGCCATCACCAAATCCGCCAAGATTTTTTGTTGGATAAAAACTGAAGCAACCAATTCTACCTCGCGAACCAGCCATCGCTCCAGTCTCGTCTTTTGCTCCAATCGCTTGTGCGGCATCCTCTATCATCGGGGCTCCTAACTCACGACAAGCATCAAGTACTCCATCCATATCAATTGTTTGCCCGTAAAGATGGACTGGCATAACCGCTTTCAGATTTGTGCATTGAGCAGCTGCAGCCTTAACTGAGTCTTGAGTCACGTTGAATGTGGTTGGATCGATATCAGCCCACACCGGAATTGCACCAATCCTTCGAATTGCACCACCAGTTGCAAAAAACGTATAGCTTGGACATATGACTTCGTCACCCGCCTTCACATCAAGCCCCATCAAAGCAAGTAGCAGCGCATCGCTTCCAGATGCGCAACCAACGGCATACGACGTGCCGACATAGTCGGCTATTGAACCTTCTAGCTCTAAGACTTTTGGCCCAAGCACAAAATACTGGCTATCACAGACCTCTCTCAACAGCGGTTCGATTTCTTCTCTTAAAGAATCGTATTGAAGTTTTAAATCTAATAGTGGGACTGCAATATGAGTAGTCATCGAATTTCTCACTCTAACAAGTATTGAACGAAGTATTTTACTAGCATACGACATATCAATCAAATGCCGAAAAGCCCCACCATTTCGATCGCAATGTGCTTGTATGAGCCAGATCCTAACTTTCTCTCAGAACAACTACAAAGTTTCTTGGATCAATCTGTGCTTCCTGATGAACTCGTCGTTTGTGATGATTCCAACGAATCCCATAGTGAGTATTTTACAGAGTGGGCTAGAGGAACAAACATTGACGTGAAGTATGTACATAATGATGCTCCGTTAGGTATTAACGCAAACTTTTCAAAAGCAGTTGCATTAACTTCGGGAGATTATGTGCTTTTAAGCGATCAAGATGATGTTTGGGAGCCGTTGAAGATCGAAGTATCTGTTGACACCATTCAACTACATGAAAGCGATGAAAAAATACCCACCCTTTTTCATACTGATTTATTGTTGATTGATGAACAAACGAGATTGGTTGGTTCAACATTTATGAAAAAGCAGAGGATCCACGGAGGCGTTGAAAGACCTCTTGGGCTGTTAATGTTTCATAACATTGTTACCGGTTGTTCAGCAGCAATGAATCGACCTTTAATCGAGATAGCGTTTCCCGTCCCACAGCAAGCGGTTGTACACGACTGGTGGCTTGCACTTGTTGCAGCATCAAATGGGCAAATCATTTTTGATCACACTCCACTTGTGCAATATCGATTACATGACGCAAATGCAATTGGATTGCGCCCCTTAATTAGTTTCCGAAACATTGTGCGATTGTTTAGGTTTAGCCATATTGGAATAGAGTATGCAAAAGTTGTCCATCAAACCCTCGCATTTCGAGACCGTTTTGGCGACACGATTGATGACAATTTGCGCGATTTTTTTAAATCCTTGCATCGGGGTGGATTGCCGCTGGTTGTAACAGCATACAAGGCTGGTATCAAACCCCAAGCATTTTCAAGATTGGTGCGATTTTGGGTTTCTGCGATATCTAAAACGTACAAAAAACACATTTAGCTTAGATTTACTAAACAGCGTTTTGATGCACGAATCCTCTAAACATTGTTAAGAAGATGATTTTTACATCGAATCCTATTGACCAGTTTTCTAAATAAAACAAGTCATATTGCACACGCTTACGAATTTTATGTGCGGTGTCTGTTTCCCCTCGCCATCCTTTTACTTGCGCTAGACCGGTGATTCCTGGCTTCACTTTATGCCTACGCATATAGTGCTTGACCTGTGAGCGGTATGAGTCATTGAATTCTGGGACATGAGGTCGAGGACCGACAACTGACATTCGTCCCTGCAATACATTGAAAAATTGGGGCAACTCGTCGCAACTTGTTCTTCTTAACCATTTGCCAATTGACGTAACTCTTGCATCATCCTGAGAGGCTTGCGTAACTGTGCCTTTTTCTTCAGTGTGTACATACATTGTCCTAAACTTATACACCTTGAACAACTTGCCATCCCAGCCAACTCGTTTCTGCTTAAAAAGCACTGGCCCCTTTGAACTTAACTTTACAGCAACTGCAATACAAAGAAGTAGTGGGGACAACACTAACAGTGCTGTTGTTGCGAAGGCATAGTCAAGTGATGCTTTTAAAACTTTATCAATGCCCGTAATCTTCGGAGCAGATAAATCCAACATAGGAAAGCCATAAATTTCAGTAATATGATGCCTGAAAAGGCGTAAGCTAAATGTATCGGGTAAGAACCGCACCGTTACAGTGGTTTCAAGTAAATCATTCACCAACGTCTCAATGAGTTGTTCAGCTTTGAGCGGTAGTGCAATCCACACTTCATGAATGCCCTTGTTTTCAATGTAATCAATCAACAAATCCAAATCGTTTTCAACAGGAATATCATTTTGTTCGGAATTGACGTTTCTTCTTCGTTGATCAAAAAATGCAATAATCTGAAAACTCGGCCACGCAGCGGCGTTTACATTCGTTGCTAAGGATTGACCTAAACGCCCTGCTCCCACAATCACAACGCTTTTTTGATTGATTCCACGCTTTCGAAGAATGCTCAATAGCCATATAACCAGCATTCTTTCTGAAAACAAACAGACTATTGAACTGCAACACCAAATGAATGACCACCATCGAGAATAGACCTCGGACTGTTTAGTTGCAAACAGAACACCGACAATGATGACAAATAGAAACATAACGCCGACAATGACTTGCCGAAGTAAAGACAATACTTGAACGCCCCTTGAGAATACTGGTGGCCCAGCGATTGATAATGCGATCATCGAGCAAACGGAGCCGCCAATAATGAGCCAAACGTAGGCTGATTGCATCGGAATGAAATCAACGTTGTAACGGACAGAATAGAACCAATAGGACAACAAGCCCGCAATAACGATTGCCAGAGCATCTAGAATGCGTACCGGAATAAGCAATGACATCGTTCGCTGTCGAAATGTCCAGGGTTTATTAATCATCTAAAATCAACCACTTATACATCGTTTATATGTGGAAATGATACATAAAATCAACTTAAGATTGCAAGTATTTCGTTAATAGACGCTCGTACTCCGATAAAATCCTATCCCAAGTAAATGAGTCAAGAAATCTGCACTTGCTCATTGTTCTCAGTGATTCAAGTTGATGTTGGTTCGTAACAAATGAATCAAACATTGTTTCAAGTTCTTCGGCAGTATTAAAATAATGAGCGCCTTCCCCCGCAACCCAACGATTAAACTCGTTCGCATGGGCAAGCACTGGCGAGCCGGCGCCAAGTGCTTCTACAAGTGATGGATTAGTGCCTCCTACTGTATGACCATGAATATAGTACTTACTGAAATAGCGAAGTGCATTAACGATTTCTCTCTCATGTATTGCACCAAGAAACTGCACTTCATCACTTGCTTCGCTCATTACCTTTTTATGAAACTTGTTAGTCTCAGGCATCATCCTCGACAAAATGATGAGAGGGTACCCTCGACTTGTCTTTGAGAATGCAGTTACTACCTCAAATAGTGAGTTTTCAGGTTCAGGTCTTGCAATATACACAGCGTATTCATTGGCTTGAAGGCCATACTGCTTAATGAGCAACTCGTCCGCTTGAGTGACATCATCAGCACCGTATGGAATCATTGTGACATCACTTGACTTCCTTCGTCCTGAATAACGCTCTTGTATCTTAGGGTGATCTGCAATGAGGTGATCAGCAAGTAAACTGCCAGCCCATTCATTGAAATAAAACCAAATTCGCGCAAACACCCCCCACTTTTTCCGTTTCCACTCAATCCCATCCATATTCATTAAGTGTGGAATACCCTTGAGTTTCAAAAAAAGCCCAAAGATTGCTGTGTTGTATCCAAGTGTAAGAACGAGACTTTTTGATTGAGATGCATGCTTTATACACTTCCAATCAAATCGCATTGTTCCAAGCGCGTCGAGCCGAGGTTCAGGTATGTTAATCCGTGTAATACCGTCCCATGAATCCGTTGTACTCCCCCCTGCCCCCTCAACCTGACAGTACACTTCGACATCCCAACCCTTCTGTCTCAGATAGATTGCTAGATGTTCTGCGAATGTTTCAAATCCCCCGTGTATCGCTGGAATTCCCCTAATTCCTAATATTCGTAATTTCTTTTGATTCATATAGGATCACATAACATTGTAGAATGAACCTTAATTTTAGGTTGAACTCTACGATTAATAGAGTCTTCTAAATAATATTCATGAGTACCTCAGAAAACAACAATCAACCAAAAACTACAGATTGCACAATTGATGCGTTTAGGAACACGAATCATCTGCACTTACTTGAATTGATTTGGACTAAGGCAATGCTTAATCTGCGTTCTGAGG